>JACDEP010000192.1 GCA_013816325.1 Methylotenera sp. | reverse complement strand
CCCATGGGTATCAACGTAGCATCTACAGGCAAGTAACGCGCAGCACATAACTGAATGCGATGTTTAAGTATATTGGGTTGCTGTTCAACGCAGGCCAGATTGAAATAAGTATGATTGGTAAGGTTCAGGATGGTAGGCGCATCAGTGCTAGCGGTGTAATCGATTCGGAGCTCGTTAATCCTCATTTGCGATGGCACCCTTTGCGGGGAGAATGGATTGCCTACGCGGCTTATAGGCAAGATCGTACTTTTCTACCGCCACCTGAATATAACCCGCTGGCAGTTACTACAGATGCCGCTTTTCCAACCGAGGTACCGCAGGGTAACTGGCAGGTAGCGGTATTTGATAACCGTTTTCCTTCATTAAAACTGGACGCTCATAGCCCCCCAGATACCATCATCCCGACACTTCCTGCAACTGGAAAATGTGAAGTCGTTGTGTTCACACAAGATGCGCAATCTTCATTGGGAAGTTTGCCCTTACCGCATATCCAGGTGTTACTGGAAGTTTGGGCTGCGCGTACCGAAGAAATTGGCCAGCTCCCTGAGATTCGCTATGTGTTGCCTTTTGAAAACCGCGGCACTGCCATGGGCGTGACGCTTAATCACCCGCACGGTCAAATTTATGCGTATCCAGTTATTCCGCCCGTGCCGGCACGTATGCAACTGCAAGCCCGTGAATATTTCGTAGAGCATGGCTGCGGCCCTTTGGAAGACATGATTAACAGGGAGTTGCAAGACAATAAACGTATTATCTACCGCGGCGAACATGCAGTGGCTTTCGTACCGGCCTGTGCGCGTTATCCCTATGAGGTTTGGGTCGCGCCCATCAAAGCCACACCTACATTTAGCGCATTAAATGAAGCCCAGCGTGTCGATTTAGCCCGGGCGCTCAAAACCGTGCTGATGAAATATGATGCGCTATGGAATCGCCCTTTTCCTTACCTCATGGCTTGGTATCAAGCGCCTACAGATGGCCTAACGCATCCCGAAGCCCATCTTCATGCAGAGTTTTATCCACCTTACCGCACCGCGGAAAAGCTTAAATACTTGGCCGGTACAGAATTGGCGGCCGGGTTATTCGTGATGGATGCGTTACCGGAGGAAAAAGCCTTAGAGCTTCAGAAAGTCATTGTCAACATAGATCTGATGACTTAGGCCTGTCCGTTTTGATCCCCATTAGATATACCTATGAAAAAATTTGAAGAAATTTTCAATGCCACGCCAACAGTCTCCGCCGAAGCACCAGGCAGAGTTAACCTGCTAGGCGAACACACTGATTATAACGGTGGGTTTGTGCTGCCAACCACCATTTCGCAAAAGACCTGTGTGCAATTGCACCCAAATAAGCTTAAATCGTTTCGCCTATACGCAGCCTCTTTGGATGAAGCTGTATCGTTCACCTTGGAAACGCCACCAGAAAAACATTTTGCCAGTTATGTATATGGTTGCCTGCGGGAAGTGCTAGCATTAGGCATCGATATCCCTTTTTTAGATATTTACGTGCACTCCACAGTTCCTATTGGAGTAGGAGTATCTTCCAGCGCCGCACTCGAAGTGGCTACTTTACGTGCCTTACGAATTTTGCTGCAATTACCGGTAAAAGATATCACCATTGCACAAATGGCACAGCAGGCAGAAATCAAATATGCAGGCGTTAATTGCGGCATTATGGACCAAATGGCATCCAGCTTGGCTGATACTCATCACATGTTATTTATGGACACTCGCACGCTAGAGACAGAAGTATTGCCGTTACCAGCTGACACTGAAATACTGGTCATCGATTCTGGCGTTACCCGAACACTGGCCAGCAGTAAGTACAATGAACGCCGTGCGGAGTGTATTCTTGCTGCATCTCTGCTAGGCGTTGATGAACTGCGTGATATTACCAACCCAGACTCCGCCAATAAGTTACCAGCTCCGTTACGAGAACGGGCTCGCCATGTCATTAACGAAAATAACCGCGTGTTAGCAGCCCGTACAGGCATTAGCGCTACTGATTTCGGGCACTTGATGAATGCCTCCCACACGAGTTTAAGCGAAGATTATCAGGTATCAATCCCGCAACTAGATTTGCTGGTAGCACTATTACAAGAAAACGAAGAGGTGTACGGGGCAAGGCTGACAGGCGCAGGATTTGGAGGTGCTTGCGTCGCTTTATGCAAAAAGAATACAGCACAGCGCGTTAGCGACGCTGTTATTCAACGCTATAACGACGCGGGCAATCATGGCAAATTGATTGTGCCTGCAAATAGGGCATCGTATCCATAGTAATAATCTCTAACGATTCTAAATCTAAGCCAATCTGTACATAGAGTTGCTGCCATGTTAATAGTGGTATGGCCTAGAGGTAAACTAATTGATGCAGGAAATGCTTTAAGATTGAGCAAGCAGATGGGCATGAAGAATTTCGCAAGCTTCTCATCTTTGATCGAGTAACTATCCGCTGGAAAGCCCAATCTAATGGCCTTAGTCATAGCCGGCATAGTCTTTATATCAACAATCCTTCTTTAAGAGTACCCCTTAGGTGTAATTGTGGATAGACGCGGGTAACGATTAAATATGCATGACTTAATCAACCCCTAAGGAGAAGTACAATGACTACAAAAGCATTCAAATATAAAAAACAGGCTATTAAAGATGTTCAGCCGTCCATGAATGTTGCTGGCGTTCCAGCGTGGCTAGGCGATACATTCGTATCTGCCGATCCAGACAAAAGAATCTGTGCAGGTTTTTTTCGTTTAGAACAAGGTAACGCGTTGAACTATAGTTATGATTATGAAGAAATGAAAATTGTTGTAGAGGGTACATTTATTATTTCTGACGACACTGGTCAAAAAGTGACTGCAACCGTCGGTGATGTGCTTTATTTCCCATCTGGTAGTAATATTAAGTTTGAAACTCCAGACCATGCAATTGGCTTTTTCTGTGGACAACGTGCGCCGCTTTAATACGGTAAGAAACCTGATATTTTCAACGAGTCGTAAAGTGATTTATTGGTGGGTAAATTACCCATCAATAAATTGTATTTATAAAAATACTCTACGTGCCTGCAGTTGCGTAAATTCCCAGTTTAATCGTGCGTAATAGGCTATTGCATCCACATTAGTCGCATCAACTAAAAGTTGTGCCCTAGTTGAGCCTTTGGTTTTGGCCCACGCTAGCACATGTTTAAGTAGCTGTTTCCCAACGCCTTGCCCCCTATAATTAGCATCAACAACCATATCTTCTATCCACGCTGAAGTAGCGCCTTCAGAAGTAGAGATGACAAGCTGCGCACTCACCATACCTATCACTTTACCACTGGTATCTCTGGCCACTTGAATCGTTCCACTGGCTTTATTTTGAAGGAGTAGTGCGAGCCCTTTTTGCTGCTTGGTAAAGTCAGGGGTAAAGTCTTTTTCTATACTAAATAAAACAGATAGCAATTCGATTAAGTCAGGAATATCAAGCGTAGTAGCTTCGTTATATAC
>JACDEP010000191.1 GCA_013816325.1 Methylotenera sp. | reverse complement strand
AGAATAGACTATCCTAGAATAGTTAAAATAAGTCTAGGTGTAAATAAGCCTAGGGTGTAAGTCAGCCGTAAAATTAGCGAATTGATATTAAAAAAGCTCGAAGATTCGAGCTTTTTTATTGCCTATCACTTTTTTTATTGCCTATCAATAAGGTGCGCTTGATATTTCGCCATGCACCATTTCAATATCGCCTGTCCCAATCGTTTGGCTATGCAAAGCGCTCGCAATGAGCACACCGGCTATCCCCATTGTTTTTAACTTTAAACAATCATCAATATTTCTTATACCCCCGGCGGCAAATAGTCGGCTCGGTGTTGTTCTTTTAGAGTTCAATCTGGATAGGTTATTTAACATTTTCATATCTGCTCCTAGCCCACTACCAACTTGATTAAGGTTCATGCAGATGACTTCAGCCGGCCAATACTGGCTGTCGCAATGAAGGTCTAAAACCCCAAGCGCGTGGCCATTTTTGAAGTCGAGTGAAAGAACGTGGCAGTTTGAAGTGACTGATCTTATGGCTAGGTAAGTTGATATATCATTCATATTTTCCGTGCCAATCACAAGATGTATATTTTGCATGGCTAACTGCGAAACTACCTTAGCCTGGTGACCATTATCAACCCAGAAATCAATGTATGGGAATTGCGATGCGATAATGTTTATAAGCTCAAAATGCGTGCCTAGACCTTGGATCGCATCAATATCGGCGATGTAAATGGTTGTAAATGGGTATAATTCCAATAGGGCATTAAGCACATCTAAAGGTGCGCTGCTGGCGCATAGTAAGGATTGTATAGGCTGGTAATTCTGCCTCTGCCCTTGCTTAGCATGTACCACTTGGCCATGCATTAAATCGATGACGGGAATGATTTCCATTTAAATGAGTAAGGTGAGATTTTTTGAGATTATTGCTGTTGGAATATATCACAGCTGGCGGTCTAAACCGTGACACTTTAAAAACGTCGCTGCTAGAAGAAGCCATATTGATGCGTGATGCTTTATTACGCGACTTTAGCGACATTCCTGATATAGAGCTTACGACTACCTATGATGCCCGGCTATCCAATCCGGGCTATGTTGCCTACGCCATACCTATAGACGTAAATGTAAACCCTATTGAGATATGGCAAAAACTCTTAACAAATTGTGATACAGCTTTGATAGTAGCACCGGAAACTTCGGATATTTTGACTAAGCTTACAAAGATGATTGAAGCTGCTGCGATAAAGAATTTAGGTTGCCATATTGAAGCCGTCACTGTCGCAAGCGATAAATACTATAGTTATCAATTGCTTACACATGCCGGTATCGCAACGATTTCTACCTATAAGATAACGGATATTGCCGTATCTAAACTCATCTCCTCTCATGGATTTATTGTCAAGCCCAATGATGGCGCGGGCTGTGAGGCTACACATTACTTTTCTAATAAATCAGATGTACAAGCTTGGTTAGTTGGGCGGGAATGGGGAAACTTAATTATCCAGCCATATCAACCGGGCCTGCCTGCTAGTATCTCCGCGGTATTTAAAAATGGCCAAGCATGGGTACTTAGCTGTAATGAGCAGCTTATTAAGATTCAAGCAGAAGGAAATAAAAGTGTCATGCTAAAAGGGTGCCGGGTTAATGCGCTCAATCAATATTTGGATGGTTTTAATAAATTAGCAAATAAAATAGCGGCCACTTTACCAACATTAAATGGCTTTGCTGGCATTGATGTAATCCTAGATAAAGGCAATATCTATGTGGTTGAAATCAATCCGCGTATCACTACCTCTTACATCGGCCTACGGGAATCGCTAGACTATAACCCGGCGCAATTAATATTAGATTCAGTTTTGATGCCCGCTTTTGAAATGCCCGTTGATATGACCAAAAACACAGTGGATATTCATTTAAATGTATAAACAAGTGATAGGCTGGGATGTAGGTGGGGCGCACCTTAAGGCCGCATTACTCCATAATGGTAAGTTGCAGCAAGTGATGCAGGTTCCTTGTGCCTTATGGCGAGGAGTGCACGAACTGGAAGCTGCGATTGATAGTCTGATGACCACATTCAAAATAAAGTCAGAGGAAACTCTGCACGCTATAACCATGACAGGCGAACTGGTTGATCTATTCGAAAACCGGCAGCAGGGCGTTGAATCTATAAGCAGTGTGATGAATGCTAAGCTCAAGGGTGAAAAACTATTTTATGCCGGTATGCCGGGCCATCAATCTAGGCCGAATTTCGTTAGGATAGATGAGGTCGCCAAGAATTGGTCGCGTATTGCTTCGGCTAATTGGCTGGCAAGTGCGAGTTATCTGGGTATGGAATTGGAAAGTCTAAAAAATTATTCCCAAATATTACTAGTGGATATTGGCAGCACAACAAGTGATTTTATCGTTATAAAAAATGGCAAACCGCATTGTCTTGCGTTTACTGATGCTACTCGCTTACAGACTGAAGAACTGGTTTATACCGGTGTGATACGTACACCGTTGATGGCGCTTACGCAGAAAGTCCGTTTTAAAAATAAGCTAACTTCATTGGCTGCAGAATATTTTGCGACAATAGCGGACGTTTATCGTCTGACCGATGACTTAGACGAAGCGAACGATATGGGTGATACAGCTGACGGTAAGGAAAAGACGTTACAGGCTAGTGCACGCCGTTTAGCGCGTATGATAGGACATGATGTTCAGGATTATGATTTAGAAGCTTGGAAAGCACTGGCTAATGAATTCAAACAAATCCAGCTTTCGCGATTAATTGAAACTGCAAAACAACATATCACCAGAATGGGACCTGCTGAAGCTATTACCATTGTAGGGGCTGGCGCTGGAAGTTTTCTGGTAAAAGAAATTGCTGCCCAATTTGGTTTGCTTTATCAGGATAGCGTATTTTTATTTAGCGATTTATCAGAAGATGTCACTAATTATAAACTCAATCATAAAACCACTAATAAACCCATTGATAAAGCCACTGATAAAACAACTGACATCAAGCATGGAGCAAATGTATGCTTACCTGCATATGCGGTGGCTTGCTTAGCATTAAATATCGGCATTACATAATTTATGAGCTTACTGAAACAAACGCTTACTTACCAAACAGATACGGCAAAACTATTTGCGAAGGTCTGTCATCTGCCATGGGCGATACTATTGGATAGTGGTCAACCACACAGCCAATATGGCCGCTACGACATTCTGGTAGCAAACCCTTTTATGACCATCAGTACCCTTGAGTATGAAGATAGTGCAGAAACTGATGAAAAAAGAATCGGCGTATATACCAAGATTGAGCAAGACTCAGAAACGACCATCAGCCATGATGACCCATTCGCTATACTCAATACAGCTTTGGGTCCTTATCGAGCGGCTGAGAACCAATTGCCTTTTACTGGGGGGGCAATGGGCTATTTTGGCTATGATTTAGCCAGAGAAATTGAGGGCTTGCCTGATATAGCGAAGAAAGACACAAATGTCCCATTGGTGATGATGGGCCTTTATGAT
>JACDEP010000190.1 GCA_013816325.1 Methylotenera sp. | reverse complement strand
GTTTATTAGCAAACCGTTTTGCCCATTCGCGAATTTGCGGCTCTAAATTAAGCGCGTATTGAACGCTTCCAGCCAATTGGCGTAGCGCGTTCAAATGCGCTTGTTCTTCTGTTGAGCTTAGTAAGCCGCGGTGTTTAGCCAAAGTTGCCGCTAGTGTGAACAAAGCCACCAGTTGCGTGGTGAAGGCTTTGGTTGAAGCTACGCCGATCTCGGCGCCCGCACGTGTGTAAAACACGAGCTGTGAAACGCGTGGAATGGCGCTTTCCTGCACGTTACAGATTGCCAGAGTTAAATTTTGGCCAAGAGATTTAGCGTGTTTCAACGCCTCCATGGTATCTAGCGTTTCGCCGGATTGCGAAATAGTCACAATCAATTGCTTAGGATTAGGCACGGAAGTGCGATAGCGGTATTCACTGGCGATTTCCACATTGGTCGGGAGCTTGGCAATGCTTTCTAGCCAATATTTAGCTGTGAGCGCTGCGTAATAGCTCGTGCCTGCGGCCAGTATTAATATGCTATCGATCTGATTGAATACATCGCTGGCTTGCTCGCCGAACAATTCTGCAGAAAACTGATTGTTATCAATAAGTGCCTCGATAGTATCTGTAAGCGCGCGAGGTTGCTCATGAATCTCTTTTTGCATGAAATGTGCGTACGGACCAAGTTCCATACTGGCTAGTGATACATCGCTCATATGGATTTTGCGCAATACTTCTTCACCATCACGGCCAAAAATCGTGACCCCATCACGACGGATGTCAGCTACATCGCCATCTTCTAAGTAAATCACTTTACGGGTAACTGAAAGCACGGCAGAAACATCAGATGCGATAAAATTCTCGCCTTCGCCCAAGCCAATCAATAAGGGGCAGCCTAAACGAGCGGTCACCATATGTTCAGGTTCTTTTACCGAAATCACGCTGATGGCAAATGCGCCCGTAAGCTCCGCAACGGCTTTTTGTGTGGCGGCTAGTAAAGGTAAATCTTTGTGATAATAGTGAATGAGGTGGGCAATCACCTCAGTATCTGTTTGCGAAGTAAACTCATAACCCAGCTCTTTTAAGCGCGCACGTTGTTCGTCGTGATTTTCGATAATACCGTTATGAACGACTGCCAATTCGCCTTTTGAAACGTGTGGGTGCGCGTTGCTTTCAGTCACGCCACCATGCGTTGCCCAACGGGTATGGCCAATGCCCACTTCGCCATGCAACTTCATTTCAAGGGCTTTTTCTGTCATGGCTGCCACACGGCCTACTGCACGCACGCGTTCGATAGCACCGTTACTCAGCACGGCGACCCCTGCGGAATCATAGCCACGATATTCAAGCCGACTTAAGCCTTCTATCAAAGTGGAAACAACGTTTCTATTGGCTACTGCACCTACGATACCGCACATATATGTTTAACTTTCCAGATATTGATATTGCTTTTATGAGTCTATTATTCAGGCTTTTGAATTAAGTTTTTTTATATTACCGCTTTAATTTTAGGGTTTAATTTTAGTGATTAATATTCACGTGATTACTTTTCACCCGGTTTAATTTAACTGGGTTTAATTTTAACTGGACGCTTCCAACCCATAATCGATTTTTGTTCTTTAGCTCGGCAGAAGGTCAGGGCATCTGCCGGGGCATCGCGCGTAATGGTTGAACCTGCTGCGATGGTCGCGTTTTTGCCTATCGTGACCGGTGCCACCAATTGAGAATCCGAACCGATAAATGCACCATCTTCAATAACGGTTTTGAATTTATTGGCGCCATCATAATTACAGGTAATGGTTCCCGCGCCGATATTGACGTTTTTACCTATAGTCGTATCGCCCACATAGCTTAAATGGTTGACCTTGCTACCGATATCTACTTGCGCATTTTTGAGTTCCACAAAGTTGCCTATGTGTGTTTCGCTTTGTAACACGGTGCCAGGTCGCAAGCGAGCATAAGGCCCGATACGACTGTTAGCACCCACTTCAGCAGCATCGATATGCGTGAACGCGGCTATTTGCGCGCCGGTTTTAATGACTGCATTTTTAATCACGCAATTAGCCGCGATTTTTACGTTATCGCCCAAGGTCACATTACCTTCAAATACGCAATTCACATCGATCTCAACATCACGACCACATGTCAGCATACCTCGCACATCCAAGCGGGCAGGGTCATTAAGTGTTACCCCTTGCTCTAATAGTTTTTGAGCAATGCGGCTTTGTAGCACACGTTCAATTTGGCTTAAATCTGTTTTGCAATTAATACCAGTGACCGACCATTCATCGGCAGTTATTTGCGCTACTACTTCTATGCTTTGCGCTACTGCAAGGGTGACAATGTCTGTGAGGTAATATTCACCTTGCGCATTGTTATTAGTCAGTTGTGACAACCATTTTGTCAGGAATCTGTTGGGCATCGCCATCATGCCGGTATTCACTTCAATAATCTTGCGTTGCGCTTCAGTGGCGTCTTTATGTTCAACAATCGCCGTTACGTTACCCGTAGCTGCACGCACAATGCGACCATAACCGGTAGGGTCTGATTTATTGAATGAAAGAATCGCGAGCTTATTGTTAGCTTGTTCAATCAGTTTTTTACAGACGTTTGCATCTACTAAGGGCACATCACCCAGCAGCACCAGCGTTTGTGCATCCGCATCCAAATAGGGGGCTGCCTGCTGCACCGCATGGCCTGTACCTAATTGCTCTGCTTGGTTCACCCAAGTAATATTTTCATGCGCAAAAGTCTCGCGCACGGTTTCACCACCGTAGCCATATACGACAATGATTTTGTCAGCTTGCAATGCTTTAGCGCAGGCAATCACGTGGGCCAAAATAGGCTTGCCGCCTACTTCGTGCAAAACCTTAGGTTTGTTGGAGTGCATGCGCGTGCCTTTGCCCGCAGCAAGAATCACGATATTAAGTTTTGAATTGGTCATTACGATATTCTACTATGCCCGACAAGCTTACGAAAATGTTGTATCACAAGCTATAGATCGAGCGGGCTGCTGACACCCAAACCGCCTTTATTGAGCACATGCGTGTATATCATGGTGGTTGTCACGCTCTCGTGACCCAAAAGCTCTTGCACTGTACGAATATCGTAACCACCTTGCAGTAAATGCGTAGCGAATGAATGACGCAGGGTATGCGGAGTTGCCGGCTTCACAATACCTGCACGGCGACAAGCGGCTTTTACCGCTCGTTGAATAGTTTCATCTGCCAGATGATGGCGCCGCACTTTACCAGAACGCGGATCAGTAGACCGCGTTGCAGAAGGAAACACATACTGCCAACCCCATTCTCTTGCGGCATTAGGGTACTTACGCTCCAATGCATAAGGCAAAAAAGCTTCGCCCAAACCATCAGCCAAATCTTGATCATGCAATTGCTTTACTTGAATCATCTGCCCGCGCAACGCCTCTTTTGACACTTTAGGCAGCATCGTCACGCGGTCTTTAAAGCCCTTGCCATCGCGCACTACAATTTCACCGCGCTTTAAATCCACATCCTTTACCCG
>JACDEP010000077.1 GCA_013816325.1 Methylotenera sp. | reverse complement strand
ATCGGTCAAGAAGGATTCGAACTAGCAATGAACGATACGCTTTCTGGTAAAGAAGGTAGTCGTCGGGTGATTAAAGATCGCGCCGGACATATTGTTGAAGACTTGCAGGCAGTCAAGGTTCCGCAAGATGGACATGATGTGGTGCTGTCTATCGACCGCCGTATCCAATACCTTGCTCATCGAGAATTGGCAAGAGCCGTAGATTTATATAAAGCCAAAGCCGGCGCCGCCATTGTGCTGGATGCTAAAACCGGCGAAGTTTTGGCCATGGTAAACGTGCCCACATACAATCCAAATAACCCGGTGAATATCCAAGGTAAATCGCGTAATCGCGCCATCGTAGACGTATTTGAACCCGGCTCAACCATGAAGCCAGTCACCATTGCGGCTGGGTTGGAATCTGGACAATATACGCCTGAAACCAAAATCCAGACTTCGCCTGGAACTTTAAGCATAGGCCCTGCAACCATTCATGATTCACATGCCCACGGCATATTGTCGGTGGCTGAGGTGATACAAAAATCATCCAACGTCGGCTCATCGAAAATCGCCCTGTCCTTGGATAAGAAATATATGTGGAGTACGTTTAATCAAATGGGTTTTGGTACTAAAACTCATATTGGTTTTCCTGGCGAAGCATCCGGTAGGTTGCGTGATTACAAGATCTGGCGGCCTATTGAGCAAGCTACCATGTCATTCGGTAACGGTATTAGCGTAACGCTATTACAGCTGGCACGTGCTTATACCGTGTTTGCCAATGATGGCGAATTGAAGCCTGTCTCCTTGTTAAAACTGAACGATGCACCAGTAGGCAGTCAAGTATTCAGCGCGGAAACCGCGCATGAAATCAAAGACATGCTGGAAATGGTCGTTGCTCCTGGCGGAACTGCATTGAAAGCGCAAGTGTTGGGTTACCGTGTAGGCGGCAAGACCGGCACTACCCATAAATTAGGTCCTCATGGCTACGAAAAAGACAAATATGTAGGCTCATTTATAGGCATGGTGCCTGCTTCCAATCCGCGCTTGATTATGGCGGTGATGATCGATGAGCCTACCACAGGCGAATACTATGGTGGCACGATTGCTGCACCAGTATTTAGCGCGGTAATGGCAGATACCTTACGTATGTTAGCCGTGCCGCAAGATGCAGCTAATAACAACGTGGTGATTCCGAGTAATATTGAAGATGAAAAGGAAAGCATATGAGTGTGCTGACCGATTTCAATCTGGGTCACCGATTCACCAGCATCACGGCTGATAGCCGCAAAGTGCAAGCGGGGACATTGTTTCTGGCTTACCTAGGTGCAAAAAAAGACGGTAGGGATTTTATTCCACAGGCAATTCGGGCCGGGGCTGCCGCAGTTTTGTGGGAAGAACGGGAGTTTGTCTGGAATTCAAATTGGCAAGTTCCAAACCAAGCTGTGAGGGGCCTTAAGCTACAAGCCGGCGAGATTGCCGGGGAATATTATGGCAATCCTTCCAATCAGCTCACCATGATAGGCGTGACTGGTACCAATGGTAAGACTTCCGTTAGTCAGTGGATTGCACAATGCCTAACGATTCTAGGTAAGAAAACCGCGGTGCTAGGCACTATTGGCAATGGCTTTGTTGATAACAAAGCGGATGTCCTGACCGAGTCAAGCAATACCACGCCTGATGCCCTTTTGCTACAAGGCATGCTGGCGGATTACCTGCAGCAGCAAGCCAGTGCGGTAGTCATGGAGGTATCGTCGCATGGTCTGGAACAGGGCCGCGTCCATGGCGTGGCTTTTGATATCGCCATTCTGACTAATCTGAGCCGTGACCATCTGGATTACCACCAGACTATGGAGGCCTATGCAGCAGCTAAGAAAAAACTGTTTGATTGGCAAGGCTTAAACATGCCGATATTGAATGTGGATGATGCCTTTGGTCAGTCCATTGCCAGCTCGCTTAAACAAAAAAATAAGTCGTTTATGACGTACGGCGTTGGCAGCGGTGATATTCGCGCGAGCGATTTAATCTTAAGCGATGCTGGAATAAGCATGCAAGTGGCCACGCCACAGGGCAATGCGCAAATAACCACACCCGTTCTTGGCCGATTCAACGCGTACAATGTGCTCGCGGTGTTGTCGACTTTATTAGCGCTTGATATTGACTTGCATGATGCAGTAAAAGCTATTACCCAGATCAAACCAGTATTAGGCCGTATGCAGCAATTCGGAGGTGGAGAGCTGCCTTTAGTCGTGATTGATTATGCCCATACTCCTGATGCACTAGAAAAAGTATTAAGTACGCTCAAAGAGCAGATCGAAGCAAATAAAAAGCTGGTATGTGTATTCGGTTGCGGAGGCGATCGCGATGCGGGAAAACGCCCCATCATGGGCAGCATCGCCCGGAAACTGGCAGATAATGTTGTTGTGACTTCTGACAACCCGCGCAGCGAGGACCCGACAGAAATCATTCAGCAAATCATGGCAGGCATGACCGGCACATACGCTATTGAGCCTGACCGAGCAACGGCCATCACTATGGCAGTAAAAGCTGCTAGCCACGGAGATATCGTGCTGATTGCCGGCAAAGGCCATGAAAATTACCAGGAAATTTTAGGCGTAAAATACCCTTTCAGCGATGCACTTGTTGCGCAATCCGCTTTGAAAAGTGCTAGCAGGATTGCTTCACTATGATGCTAATTTCAGAAGCTGCAAAAGCGATGAACGCTAAAGTGATTGGCGCTGATGCCGCATTTGAAAGCGTGGGAGCGGACAGCCGGAAAATCAGCCAAGGACAGTTATTTGTTGCCCTAAAAGGTGAAAATTTTGATGGTCATACCTTTGCTAAACAGGCTTTAGCCCAAGGGGCAAGTGCGGTACTAGTGGAAAATGAGTCGACCCAAGCGCAGCCTGCGCTAGTCGTTAAAGATACATTGCTCGGTTTGGGTCAATTAGCGAGTTATTGGCGCCAGAAATTCACTATCCCCATAGCCGCCGTAACGGGTAGTAATGGCAAAACCACTGTGAAAGAAATGCTGGCTTCTATTCTAAGAGCTGCAGTCAATAGTGCTGATGAAGTGCTGGCGACAGAAGGTAATCTAAATAATCACATCGGCTCTCCCATGACGCTGCTCAAGCTGCGCCCACAACATCGTTACGCAGTGATAGAGATGGGCATGAATCATAGCGGCGAAATTAGCTACTTGACTAATCTTGCCAAACCAAGGGTCGCAGTCATTGTGAATGCCGGCAGTGCACATATCGGGGAGCTAGGTTCATTTGAGGCGATCGCTAAAGCCAAGGGCGAGATTTTTGAAGGCTTGGCAGATGATGGCATCGCCGTAATCAATGCCGATGATGTGTTCGCGTCGCTCTGGCAGGGTCTGGCTGCTGAGCGTAAAACAGTGACATTCGGTCTAAATAATAACGCGGATATCTCAGCCACTTACGAGTTAAAGCCCAATGCCAGCAAGCTTTGTATCACAACACCCCAGGGTGTAATCGACTTACTGTTACCGGCACCTGGGTTACATAACGTGATGAATGCCTTGGCCGCCACTGCCACCGCGACCGCCATGGAAATTTCATTACCCGCCATCAAAACTGGATTGCAAAATTACGCCGGTGTAAAAGGCCGCTTGCAACATCTTGAAGGCTTAAATGGCGCGTTGGTAATCGACGATTGCTACAACGCTAATCCAATGTCTATGAAAGCTGCGATTGACGTACTCATAGCGCAAGCTGGCGAAAAATTACTTGTGCTCGGCGACATGGGTGAGTTGGGCAAGGACGCTGCTGCCTTGCATGCTGAGATTGGCGCTTATGCTAAAGATGCAGGCGTACATAGATTATTCACACTAGGTCAATTAAGCGAAGAAATGATTAAGGCTTTTGGCGCTCATGGCCAACATTACAAAACTCCGCAAGACTTAGTGGCCGATTTATTAAAAGAATTGAAACAGGGTGTAACGGTGTTAGTAAAAGGCTCACGTTTCATGGCAATGGAGCGGATTGTGAATGAGATCATTCTTAAAGACGAAACTCAGAAAAATATAGCACAGAGAAACAGAGCGCAAACGAATGGGGAGTCACATTAAATGTTATTAGCCTTAGCACAATGGCTGGCACAGGATATCCGCGGTTTCCACGTGTTCAATTACATCACGATGCGTGCGGTCATGGCAACGCTAACGGCGCTGACCATCTCCTTCATGGTAGGTCCCTCGCTGATTCGTAAGCTCACTTATTACAAAGTCGGTCAGTCAGTACGCGATGATGGCCCACAGACCCACCTCATTAAAGCTGGTACACCGACCATGGGCGGTGCCCTCATATTGGTGGCGATTGCCATTTCAACTTTACTCTGGTCAGATTTGACGAATAGATTTGTGTGGGTGGTGTTATTTACTACCTTAGGCTTTGGCATTATCGGCTGGGTGGATGACTGGCGCAAAGTGGTGCATCGCAACCCTAAAGGGCTGTCAGCGAAAGAAAAGTATTTCTGGCAATCAGTCGTTGGTTTTAGCGTAGCCATCTTCTTGCAGCAAACGGCGGTAGTGCCGGCTGAAACCACTTTGCTTATTCCCTTCTTCAAACACTTGGTCATTCCATTAAGCGCGGTGGGCTTCATCGTGCTGACTTATTTAGTGGTAGTGGGCAGCAGTAATGCAGTGAATCTGACCGATGGCCTGGATGGTTTAGCCATTATGCCGACCGTGATGGTAGCTAGTGCTTTGGCACTGTTTGCCTACGTGACAGGACATTTTTACTTCTCAAAATACTTAGGCATTCCTTACGTGCCAGGTGCCGGTGAATTAGCAGTATTCTGCTCAGCCATGGCGGGTGCGGGATTGGGTTTTCTGTGGTTCAACGCGTATCCCGCCGAAGTGTTCATGGGCGATGTAGGAGCGCTCGCTTTGGGCGCAGCGCTGGGCATAGTTGCAGTGATTGTTAGACAAGAAATTGTATTGTTCATCATGGGTGGTGTTTTCGTGATGGAAACACTTTCAGTCGCGGCACAGGTGACTTATTTTAAATACACCAAGTACAAAACCGGTACTGGGAAACGCATATTCCTGATGGCACCTCTGCACCATCACTATGAACAAAAAGGCTGGAAAGAAACGCAGGTGGTGGTGCGTTTCTGGATCATTACCATGATGTTGGTATTGGTTGGCTTATCCACATTGAAACTTAGATAACACATGAAAATTGAATTAAAAGATAAACGTGTACTCGTGCTAGGCCTGGGTGAAACCGGGCTATCGGTACTGCGCTGGCTGCATAAGCAAGGCGCACGTTTGTCTGTGGCTGATACCCGTGATAATCCCCCGGGTATGGATGTAATAAAGTCAGAGCTGCCAGGAGTTGCGATTCATACAGGACCCTTCAAACATGAGCTTTTTGTAGATGCGGAATTAATCGTATCTAGCCCGGGAATTTCATTGAAAGAGCCTGAAATAAGGACTGCCATTGAACGCGGTATACAAGTGCTGGGTGATGTAGAGTTATTTGCTCAATATCGAGACCCAAATGCAAAAGTGATTGCCATTACTGGAGCGAATGGCAAAACCACCGTGACGACATTAGTCGGAGAGATGTGCAAAGCAGCAGGATTAAGTACGATAGTTGCAGGCAATATCGGTTTGGCTGTTTTGAATACGCTGAGTATGGAAACGCCGGATGTATTTGTACTGGAGCTTTCAAGCTTTCAGCTGGAAACAACCAGTACGCTGCTAGTCGATGCCGCTACCATGCTGAACCTGACCGAAGATCACATGGATAGATACGCCAGTATGCAGGATTATGCGATTGCCAAAGCGCGCATTTTCTATCATGCAAAATTACAGGTACTCAACCGCGATGATGCCTGGAGTATGCTCATGGCAAGGGCAAAACTTGCGCAGGTCACTTTCGGGCTTTCTGACATTACCAGTACCGATGCCAGTACCGATGCCAGTGCCGATGAGTACGGCTTAAAACAACTCGATGGCGAAACCTGGCTAGTAGAAGGCAACAAAACACTCATTAACCTGCGCGATTTGAAAATTGCCGGTTTGCACAACGCTGCGAATGCGCTGGCAGCCGTTGCATTATGTCGCGCGGTAGGCGTTGATTACGCACCTATTATCCAAACGCTCTATAACTTTAAAGGCCTGCCGCACCGTGTGCAATGGGTGGCTAATATTGACGACGTGGATTATTACGATGACTCAAAAGGCACCAACGTCGGCGCTACCTGCGCGGCCATTGCCGGCTTGCCGCAAAAGGTTGTGCTAATCGTCGGCGGTGATGGCAAAGGCCAGGACTTTACGCCATTAGCAACATCGGTAGCGAACAACGCCAGAGCAGTTGTGCTGATAGGCCGAGATGCGCCCTTGATCGAACAAGTTTTGCTCGAGACGGATATTCCTATATACCAGGCAATCGACTTACCGGAAGCGGTAAATATCGCCAACAAAGTAGCACAAACCGGCGATGCGGTGTTGTTATCACCAGCCTGCGCCAGTTTTGATATGTTCAAGAATTATGTGCACCGCGCTGAAGTGTTTGTAAATGCGGTCACCCGCTTGAAGGAGGCTGCATGATAGCTACCATGTTGAATCGCGAGCGCATCAACTCCCCCAATTACGATCAGGGTTTGCTATGGGTGATATTGATTTTATTAGGCATCGGTTTGGTAATGGTGTATTCGGCTTCGATTGCAATCGCCGAGGCGGATAAAGTAGTCGGTCATAACAGCAGTTATTACCTCGTGCGCCAAGGTATTTTTATCGTGATCAGTCTGTGTGCAGCATTCGTGGCATTCAATGTCCCCGTGGTTTGGTGGCAAAAAATGGCGCCTTATTTATTCTTATTTGGGTTGGCTCTATTGGTACTCGTATTGATACCTGGTGTTGGCCGTGTGGTAGGTGGTAGTCGCCGCTGGTTATCGCTGTTTGTTATCAATCTTCAACCATCCGAACTCATGAAGCTATTTGCCGCCATGTACGTGGCTGATTACACCGTGCGCAAAGGCGCTCTGATGGGTAGCTTTATGAAAGGCTTCATGCCTATGCTGATTGTGATGTTGCTGGTTGGCGGTTTGCTACTGCGTGAACCAGATTTCGGTGCCTTCGCGGTGATTGCGGCAATCTCCATTTCCATTCTTTGGCTGGGCGGAATTAACGGCAAGATTTTTGCCGGTTTGTTGGTGCTGCTGGTGATCGGCTTTGTACTGCTGATTTGGAGCTCACCATATCGTTTAGAACGCGTGATTGGCTTCATGGATCCATGGGCAGACCCCTATGGCAAAGGTTATCAATTATCACATGCGCTCATTGCATTTGGGCGAGGTGAATGGTTTGGCGTAGGGCTTGGAGCGAGTGTAGAAAAGCTGCTTTATCTGCCAGAAGCGCATACCGACTTTTTACTTGCGGTAATCGCCGAAGAACTTGGCTTTGTCGGCGTATTAACGGTATTGGGATTATTCGCTTGGATCGTGCTTCGCTCTTTCGGCATAGGCAAAGAAGCAATCGCCAATGAACGCTATTTCGCCGCGCTATTAGCGCAGGGTCTAGGCGTATGGATGGGTGTTCAAGGCATCATCAATATCGGTGTAAACATGGGCGTGTTACCAACTAAAGGCCTGACACTGCCATTACTTTCGTTCGGCGGTAGCGGAATTTTGGCGAATTGTATCGGCATGGCCATATTGCTCAGGATTGATTTTGAAAATCGACGACTACAAAAAGGTTTACCCGTATGAATAGCCTAATGCCCACAACGATTACTTTATTAAGTATTGAGGCGATTTCGGCGCAGGCTAACTCGCGCAACGAAGTTAAGCGTAGTGGCCGTAGCCAAAACACTAGCTTGCAAAAGGGGTTGCGTGCGTAATGTTTGAATTGTATAAAAATTTAACTTTATTCATTGTTGCGCCTGTTTCGGCGCAGGCTAACTCGCGCAGCGAAGTTAAGCGTAGTGGCCGTAGCCAAAACCGCACAGATAAGGTATTCCAAATATGAATACGGCTATGCATCAATCAACAAAAACCCTGATGGTCATGGCTGGCGGTACTGGCGGCCATGTCTATCCGGCCATGGCGGTGGCAGATCATTTAAAAGCCTTGGGCTGGAACATCGTTTGGCTATGCACGGAAGGCGGTATGGAAAACCGCTTGATTGCAAGCAAAGACTACCAAAAAGCCATCATCACCATGCGCGGCGTGCGCGGTAAGGGTCTGCTTGGTTGGCTGCTATTGCCGGTTAAATTAAGCATAGCGCTCAAGCAGGCGTACAAAGCCATTAAACAATCGCAGCCCAGCCTGATATTAGGCATGGGCGGTTTTGCAGCTTTTCCGGGCGGCTTGATGGCTTGGCTATTACGTAAGCCATTGGTGATTCACGAACAGAATTCAGTGGCAGGCTTAACCAATAAAACCTTGGCATGTTTCGCTAAGCAGGTGCTAGCAGCTTTTCCCGCTGCGTTTGGAAGTAAGGCAACGTTGGTCGGCAACCCTGTACGTGTAGATATCACGCGAATTGAAGCGCCGGAGATAAGGTTAAACAAGCATGCTGGTGCTCTAAGATTACTAGTTGTAGGCGGAAGCCTGGGCGCACAAGCATTGAACGATGTATTGCCAAAAGCCTTGGCAGGCATTGCACCTGAATGCCGCCCATTGGTTGTACACCAAGCTGGTGAGAAGCATATCGCTACCTTGCAAAGCAATTATCAGGAAGTAGGAGTGCAAGCGAATGCAAAAGCATTTATTGAAGACATGGCCGCGATGTACAGCTGGGCAGATATTGTTGTATGTCGTGCCGGGGCACTGACGATAGCCGAGTTATCCGCTGCTGGCGTGGCAAGCGTACTGGTGCCATTTCCGCATGCGGTGGATGACCACCAAACCTCGAATGCACATTATTTATCTGATGCGGGAGCGGCCATTCTAGTACCGCAACCAGAATTTACTGTGAGTAAAGTCGTGACATTATTAAAAGAGTTAAACCGCGAAAAATGCTTGAAAATGGCAATTAAGGCACGCAGTTTAGGTAAGCCGGAAGCAACCGCCGCTGTTGCGAGGATATGTATGGAGCAGGCGCTATGAAACACAAGGTCAAGAATATCCATTTTGTCGGCATCGGCGGTTCGGGCATGAGCGGCATTGCCGAAGTGTTGATTAACCTAGATTTCAAGGTGAGCGGCTCGGATTTGGCATCCAATATCACGACAAAACGTTTGCAGGATTTCGGCGCGACCGTGCACCAAGGCCACGCGGCCGAGCACTTAGGCCAAGCGGACGTGGTGGTGGTCTCCAGCGCTGTGAATGAAGATAACCCGGAAGTGAAAGCCGCTCGCGAGAAAAATATTCCTGTTGTGCCACGCGCTCTGATGTTGGCTGAACTCATGCGCTTCAGGCAGGGCATCGCTGTGGCCGGGACCCATGGTAAAACCACGACTACCAGCCTAATTGCAAGCATTCTAGCTGAGGCCGGCATGGACCCGACCTTTGTGATTGGTGGCAGGCTGGAAGCGGCTAATGCCAATGCCAAACTCGGTACAGGTGAATATATCGTGGCTGAAGCGGACGAATCCGATGCTTCGTTCCTGCACCTGACCCCGGTGATGGCGGTAGTGACGAATATCGACCAAGACCATATGGATACCTATGAACACAGTTTTGAAAAGCTCAAAAGTGCATTCGTTGAATTCATCCAGCAACTGCCCTTCTGGGGCATGGCCGTTGTGTGTATTGATGATGTCAATATCCGTGAAATCTTGCCCCGTGTAACCAAGCCGGTGATGACCTATGGGTTTAGTGAAGATGCACGCATCCGGGCTATCAATGTACGTGCCGACGATGGCAAGATGCATTTCACCGTGCAGCGTATTAATGGCGTCACCACTGAGTTTGATGTGACTTTGAACCTGCCTGGTAATCATTATGTGCTGAACGCATTGGCAGCAATCGCTATCGCCAGCGAGCTCAGTGTGCCAGACGCAGTCATCATCAAGGCGCTTAAGGAATTCAAAGGTGTGGGTCGTCGTTTTGAGCGATATGGCGAAATCAATGTAAACGCAAGTAACGATAACAACAGCAACAAAGTCGGCACTTTTACCTTGATTGATGACTACGGGCATCACCCGGTGGAGATGCAGGCTGTCATCGCTGCCGCGCGTGCAGCGTTCCCGAATCGCCGCTTGGTCATGGCGTTCCAACCGCACCGCTATACACGCACACGTGATTGTTTTGAGGATTTTGTCCGTGTGTTATCCAGTGCCGACGTTGTGCTTTTGACTGAAGTTTACTCAGCCGGCGAAGCCTCTATCGTCGCAGCGGATACACGGTCATTGATTCGTGCGATTCGCGTGGCAAATAAAGTCCAGCCACTGTTCGTAGAAAGCACTGACGCAATGCCGCAGGTGATTCTTGAAGTGGCAAAAGCTGGCGATGTAGTCATTGTGATGGGCGCGGGCTCTATTGGACAAGTTGCGGCAAGAACCAAATTGTTATCAGAAGGGACGTATCTCAATTG
>JACDEP010000189.1 GCA_013816325.1 Methylotenera sp. | reverse complement strand
CCATAACCCATGCCCTCTTTACCTGTGACGATTTTGAACAGCCAGTAGATCGACCACAGGATGAGGTAGCCGGCGACTGCGCCGATGACTGCGGATTTTAAATCACTAAATCCGCCGTTAAGATTAAGCAGTAAGCCCAGCCATAGCAACGGTAAAGTGATGTCATCCGGCAGTAACTGGGTATCGAAGTCAATGACAGTTAGCGCAATTAAGGCAAAGGTAAATATCCAGGCAAAAAGTGCGGTACTTGAGTAGCCAAACTTCCAGCTTACCAAGCCAATTAATATACCTGTCAAAGCCTCAACCAAAGGATATCGCACACTGATATGTGCTTTACAAGCGCTGCATTTGCCGCGTAAAGCCAAGTAACTGACCACTGGGATGTTTTCTAAAGCAGTGATTTTATGGCCACAGCTAGGACAAGCTGAACGCGGTGTGACGATATTGTATTTAGGTGAGTCTAATCTTTCCTTACCTTGAAGTTCTAGGCAGTTATTATGCCATTCACGTTCCATCATTTTCGGCATTCGATGAATCACTACGTTTAAGAAACTGCCCACCATTAGCCCCAGCATTACCGATAGCGTAATAAAAATTGCGCTACTACCCTGCAATATTTGTGAGATTTCCATAAATGCATCTGGCATATCATTCCTTAATTTTTCAGTCTTTAATTATTGCTTTGATTATTGTTAGCGCCGTTGGTATCAAATTACGGCTTGTAAACTAAACGCATCATCGCATCGTTAAATGATTGTGGCAACTGACGCAATTGACATTAGATTGGCGATTGAAATATTTATATGTGGCACAAATATAGCTTCACTAATGTAGCACTCGTAAAGTGTAACAAATCGTAAAGTTAGGTTCTGGCTAAGCATTCAATATTATAATGAGCACATAAGCTGCAAAGGAAACGACATGGTAGAAAACATAAATCAACATAACGCGATTGGATTCACACATTCCGAAATTAATCATCCCGAGTGGGATGAACCAGTTATTTGCCGCGTGGAAGTTGATTTGCCAAGATGGCTCACCCAATTAGCAGGTGGCCGTAATTGGGAGGTGTATTCTGAAGCAGAAGAAGATAATTGCATCAGCTTTGCCCTGCGACAAGGCGAAAAGCTTGCGGAAGTGACTTTGTATCATAACGGCTATGCTGTGGTTGATGTAGAAGGCAAGGCGTTATTTGATGGTTCCTTGACTGCAGGCACCAGCGATTGCGCACATCTTACCTATTACCATGCGGATAGCGGCAAGCAAATCACGCTGAACTAATATTTATAAATCAGAAATATTTATAATCAGAAAATCGACCGGAGAACCGAGTTAAAAAGAGAGCCAGGTCTACTAAGTAATTAGTTTGCCAGGAAATTATTCTGCTAAGTAATCTAGTTTGCTAAAACCGAGCCCAGCCCGGTTTTAATAATTTCGGTTTGCTGCGAATCTAGCTAAATCTATCATTGCCTGTTTAAAAGGCGAGTCCGCAAAACCTGCGATGGCAGCACAGGCTAACTCAGATTCCTTCCTCGCAATCTCACGCACGTGCTGCAATGCTCCGGTGCGGTGTACTGCGCTTAATACCATCACTAAATCATCCAAACCGCCTTGCTCAATCGCGCGCTTAATCATCGCGGATTCAGTTGCATCACCATTACGCATAGCATACAGCAGTGGCAAGGTGGGTTTGCCTTCACTTAAATCGTCACCTAGATTTTTACCAATCTCTGTGGAATTTCCGCTTAAATCCAGCACGTCATCAATCAGCTGGAATGCCGTACCTACATGCGTGCCGTATTTGCTTAATGCTAGTTCTTGTTCGGCATTGCTGTTACTAATAATTGCGCCCAAGCGTGTGGCAGCTTCAAATAATTTGGCGGTTTTGTAATGGATGACTTGCAGGTAATCTTCATCACTTATGTCGGCATTATGTACATTGAGTAACTGCAGGACTTCACCTTCGGCGATGATATTGGTCGCATCGCTCAATACTTCCATCACACGCATATTCTTAACTGATACCATCATCTGGAAAGCACGTGAATAGACAAAGTCTCCTACCAGTACACTGGCGGCATTGCCAAACAACGCATTCGCTGTACTTTGCCCACGTCGTTTAGCGGATTCATCCACTACATCGTCATGTAATAAAGTGGCGGTATGGATGAACTCAACCACGGCAGCGAGTTGATGGTGAGCGGATTTAACTTCGCCGAATAAACCAGCAGAAAGCAACACTAATATAGGCCTAAGGCGTTTGCCGCCACTACTAATGATGTAATTCGCCACCTGGTTAACCAAGCCAACCTCAGAATATAGCGATTGCTGGATAACCGTATTAACCGCTTGAATATCATCTTCGATACAAGATTGGATACTGCTTAATGGATTAGAAGTGGACGCCACGTTAAGTAAGCCTTAAAAAGTAGCGTGCATTTTATCACAGAGATTTTTGCGGGGTTTCATTAGATGGCTATAGCGCTTATTTGCAGCTTAATAGCAGCGGGTGGAATGACTCATATATAATAGTGAGATGTGGTGACCATAATTACACAATGATTTTTCAGTTTCACGCGAGATTATGGTTTGCTTTGCGAGATAAATTGCGTATAATGCGCGATTCTTTGAAGTATGAGTTAAAGGCATAATCATGTATGCAGTAATCAAAACTGGTGGTAAGCAATATCGCGTAGTTGCTGGCGAAAAATTAAAAGTTGAGAAATTAGTGGCTGATGTTGGTGCGACAGTTACCTTAGATCAAATTCTAATGGTATCTGATGGCGATACAACAACCATCGGTTCACCTATCATTGCTGGCGCTACAGTAAGCGCAACAGTGGTTTCACACGGTCGCGGCGATAAAGTAATGATTTTCAAATTCCGCCGTCGTAAGCACTATCGTAAAACACAAGGCCATCGCCAAAGCTATACTGAAATCCAAATTGGTGATATCAGTGCTTCTGGCAAAGCAGCTAAACCTGCGAAGGCAGCAAAAGCCCCCAAAGCAGCTGAGTAATTTCAGAATATATAGTTAGGATAAATCATGGCACACAAAAAAGCTGGCGGTAGTTCACGTAACGGTCGCGATTCACACTCACAACGATTAGGCGTTAAAGCTTTCGGTGAGCAAGTGGTTTCAGCAGGTAGCATCATCGTTCGCCAACGCGGTACGAAAATGCACGCTGGTGAAAACGTAGGCATGGGTAAAGACCACACACTATATGCAAAAGCAGATGGTAAAGTGACTTTTACTATTAAAGGCGCGTTAAAACGTAAAACTGTGAACATTGTTCCAGCTTAATCGCCAAAAATAATAAAAAGCCCTGCCTGATGGTGGGGCTTTTTTATTTGCTAGAATCAAATTTCGAGTAGTATTTGTAGTTTCAAAGTAGCCTGCATAATGTATCAATTGAGATAAAGTTTTCACGATGAAATTTATAGACGAAGCAACCATTAAAATATTCGCAGGCGACGGTGGTAACGGCGTGGCGACGTTTCGTCGTGAAAAGTATGAGCC
>JACDEP010000076.1 GCA_013816325.1 Methylotenera sp. | reverse complement strand
GTACCTATCTGTCAGAATATGGCAGAACGGGCTGGTTAGCGCCAACCACACGTTTCATTAATGATATTTTGCTTTCAGCGCCCTCCATCGTTATCGGCTTATTCGTTTACGAAGTGGCGGTGAATACTGTCGGGCACTTTTCTGGCTGGGCAGGTGCATTAGCGTTATCACTGATTGTGATTCCTGTGGTTGTTAGAACCACCGAAAACATGATGCAGTTAGTACCGACCACTTTGCGTGAAGCCGCAGCGGCACTCGGCGCACCGTACTGGAAAGTAGTCACTCACATTGTTTACCGATCAGCAAAAACAGGCATCATGACCGGTCTGTTACTTGCAATAGCCCGAATCAGTGGCGAAACGGCACCATTATTATTCACCGCGCTCAACAACCAATTCTGGAGTGCGGATATGAGCAAGCCGATTTCAAGCTTGGCAGTGGTCATTTTCCAGTTCGC
The DNA here is from genome assembly GCA_013816325.1 of Methylotenera sp. Taxonomy (GTDB): domain Bacteria; phylum Pseudomonadota; class Gammaproteobacteria; order Burkholderiales; family Methylophilaceae; genus Methylotenera. Next base: position 10,051 of record JACDEP010000076.1, on the reverse strand, counting down.
CATGAGCCCTTACGAGGACTGGCAACATCTGGCATGGGCTGGTGCGCTTTTAATCACTCTATTTGTACTGGCTCTCAATATACTTGCGCGTACGTTGTTCCGCCCTAGTCAAAGCCAAAATTAGTCAATCTTAAAGCCAATCAATCTTAAAGTTAGTTTTCAGGATTACAAAAAAATGTTAACACAAACAGCTTTACCAAAAATCACCACTCAAAACATGAATTTTTACTACGGTAAATTTCATGCGCTTAAAAATATTACTATTGATATCCCAGCAAGCAAAGTGACGGCTTTTATTGGTCCATCCGGTTGCGGAAAATCCACTTTACTGCGCACATTCAATCGTATGTATGAGCTTTACCCAAAGCTAAGGGTTGAAGGAAAAATACTCATAGATGGCAATGACATCCATTCGCCTGATCAGGATATCAACCTCTTGCGTGCCAAAGTAGGAATGGTTTTCCAAAAGCCTACCCCGTTTCCCATGTCAATATATGACAACGTAGCTTTCGGTGTAAAGCAATATGAGAGCCTATCTAAAACCGAAATGAATGATCGCGTTGAATGGGCGTTACAAAAAGCGGCGCTGTGGAATGAAGTAAAAGACAAGCTTAATCAAAACGGTTCCAGTCTGTCTGGTGGGCAACAACAGCGTCTTTGCATTGCCCGTGGCGTTGCAGTAAAACCCAATGTGTTATTACTGGACGAACCATGTTCCGCCTTAGATCCTATCTCTACAGCTAGGATTGAAGAGCTGATTCATGAGCTCAAAGAGGATTACACCATTGTAATCGTCACGCACAATATGCAACAAGCCGCGCGTGTCTCGGATTACACAGCCTATATGTATCTAGGCGAATTGATTGAATACGGTGATACGGACAGGATTTTCACCCGCCCGACGCGCCGTGAAACTGAAGACTACATTACCGGAAAATTCGGTTAATACTGTTTAATAATAGCTTGTTTAATATGGCTTGGTTAATCCAGTTGTTTATTTATGGTTGTTAAGTAGCGTTCATGATGCTGCCGGATTACTTAAATTAAGGCTCAATATAATGCCCGAATAGGGCTTTAGAGATGTTAGTTGCCGCTTGATTTAATTTATCCAGGCAGCTTTTTTTCTGCTCTTCTGATAGCCAACCGGTGATATAGGTCGTTCCGATAGTTGCGATTGGGTAACCACTATTATCAACAATCGCAACGCCAAATCCGCTGGTAGTCCTATCCAAGGTAATATTCTCGTAAGTCTCGAATCCGGCTTTTCAGGATTCACGCTAACGGCCATAACACTTTATTTATTGAATTATTTTCCGTTTATTCCGGTTTGGGCAGTGTTTATTACCTGGGCATGCTTTTTTCATATAGAGGGTGGTATCCATAAGAATCAAGCGTATTTCGCCACATTACGGCATATTGGCTTGGGCGCATTCGCATCTTGGCTATCTGCCTTACTCGTCATTAACAACCCTTTCTCCGGTGCAATGGCAGCGCAGTTATGGGCACCCTTATTGATAGCCGCTGTGATTGCTGTGCTAATGCGTCTTAGTGTAATAAATGAATACTCGGTAACGCCCGCCATTGTGTATGGCTATGCTTCTATATGGGCGTTTTTAAGTGTGCCAGGGTTATTGAATCAGCAAACCTTGTTATCACTGTCATTCGAGAATGCTATCTTGGCAATAGGCTTTTGTGTGGTACTGGGTGCTAGCGCCGGGTATATCAATGCCATTATGGTGAGCTGGCTTTGCAAGTTGCATTTCAAACTAAATTAATTAGTCTGCTGCTTAGCGCGATGCCTTAATTGCATACGGCTAGGGCTTAAATTTGATGCATGCTCAGCAACCAATTGTGTATAAAACTTAACCATACGTTCTGCCTGCAATTTTGCCGTCCATTTTCTTAAGGCATATTCTTTTGCGCGCTTACCAAGTTCGAATCGCTGTTCAGGATAAATAATAAGCTGATGTACCTTTTCGGCGAATTCTAGTGTGTTTTCCTTGGCAATCAATGCACCTTCACCCTCTACTAAAATAGAAGCGGTACCTAATTCAGCGATGGCGACCACAGGGGTACCTTGTGCCATGGCCTCTAATAATACCAGCCCTTGCGTTTCGCTTTTAGAGGCAAAGACAAATACATCCGCAGCTTGGTAGCAGGCATTTAGCTCGGTGTTGCGGTCCAGGTACCCTAAGAATTTGACATTATTTTCTATATTAAAGGTCTTGGCGAGCTTATGCAGACTAGCTTCCGCTGGGCCTTCGCCAGTGACTACCAGCAAAATGTCCTGGCGTTCGTCACTGAGGACCATAGCCATGCCCAGCAGAAAATCAATATTCTTTTCGAATGCTACCCGGCCCACATATAACAGCATGGGCCGGTCTAAAGCGATACCGTACTTTTTCCTAAAGGCCTTGCCGTCAGCCTCCTTAAAGCTATGGTCTTGCAAACCGGTTGGAACTACCTCAGCAGAGACATTTACCCCATAGCTGCGCAGAACGTCTAGCATAGGGTTAGAGGGCGCCACTATTGCATCTACCGCATTGCACTGCTGTTTAGAGATTAGCCTGGCCAGACCGCGTGCCATGAATTTTGGTACCCACGGCAGATAATGATGCAGATAATCTTCAAAAAAAGTATGGTAGGTTTCAATGCAGGGGATATTCAATATCTTAGCCAGCTTGAGACCTAGGTAATGCGCCACAAAGGGGGTATGGACGTGAATGATGTCGTACTTTTCCGCTTGCAACTCTGGCAATAGTTTCATCGCTTCGCCATACTTCATGAGCTTATCTTCAGGGTCAAAATAGATACTGCGGGCTGGTATACGCTTTATCCAAGCTTCATCCTGAGTGCCAACCATATAATCCGGCGCTATCAAATGCACCACATGCCCTATCGATTTCATTTGATCGACAAAGGTTTTGATAGAAGTGGATACCCCATTGATACGCGGGAAATATACATCAGAGATAAATAATATTTTGAGTGGTTTTTTAGTCACGTGAGTTGTCATGTAATTGCCCGCAATTGAATTGAATCAAACACTTATGTAAAGACAATACCTAAACTTTATGACACTTTGATGAATGTGACAAAATTTTGCTTGGTATCATGTCATCAAAACATCACTGTTCTGTCACGTACCATTCACTTCACAATTGCACATTACGCAGCATGGCATTATTTAGACCACTTCCGGATTTCGTAAAAAAATATTATTGGTGGCTGCCCTGCTGCTTATATTCGTTAGACGCCAATGCCTGGGGGCTAGTTACCCATTTATATTTCGCCCAGTCGCTGCTTTGGGCCATGCCTTTGCTGGATCCGCGTTTGCAAAATGCTATCAAGCGCTTTCCGGAACTTGTAATGGCTGGTGCATGCATCCCGGATTTAGCCGTGGTGAGTCATCGTTTTCGCCACACCCATCTTTGGGAGAATGCTCATCAACTATTATTATCTGCCCGAACCGATGAAGAAACTGCCATTGCGATAGGCTACGCCAGCCATTTATATATCGATGTCATTGCGCATCACCACTTTGTACCGGCACATGAAGCGATGTGGTCAGAAAACAGTATGCTTACCCATATTGCATCTGAATGGGCGATGGACGCACATTTATCGCCCCTCATGAATACATCGCCACGTATCTTGCTCAATAAGCATCGCATTGAGATTGCTAAGTTTATCGCACCGCAATTCTGCTGCCTTGAAAAAACGGTTTTCAGTGCATTAGCACGCTTGGCATTCTGGGATGGCATATTACGTTTAGTAAAACTGCCTAGGTTGATTTATAAGTTAATGCGGATGCTAGATAAAAAGGTGTTTCAAAATTTTGTGTATTACATCGCCAAAACGCAGGGTGCCATAGCAAATATAGGAACGGTATTGAGTGGCTCAAGGCCAACCTTTGAACCTGAACAAAAAAGCTTGGCTAACGATGAACTGGACGCGTGGAGAAAGCATTGCCTGAGCCATTTAAGCTTACAGCATCCGCTGCCTATCCAGTATTTTGAGAAGTCTACGTTTTGATAGCATGGCGATAAGCCATACTTAATGTAGCTATACCACTAAGAAAGAAAGTCCGGCGATTATGGTGCCTAGTAATGCTCCGGCCAGTACATCACTAGGGTAATGCAAACCTAGCACCACACGAGACAGGCCAACCATCATGACAAATGGTACTATCACAACCGCTAACAATGGGTAATAACTAAGGACCACAATTCCAAACACTACGGCATGCAAAGTATGGCCGGATGGGAAACTGAATTTATCAAGTGGTTTACCTGTAAGGAAGATATCTTGACAAACCTCGTAAGGACGTGGGCGCAAGGTTTTACCTTTTAACCATTTGTAGGTCAAAGTGCCAACCAAACCGGCAAGCGCCATATGTAATGCCGGTTGCACACCATTAACTCCTTGGCTATAGAGAATACCAATCATGATTGCATACCAAATAATGCCATCGCCTAAGCGACTCACTACCCGGAAAACATCCCGTATTAGCCGGTATTGACTAGTATGATTAACAGCAACACACACGTTGCTGTCTAGCTGATGCATGCGGTCCAAATATAAACGCATTCTATACGACATCATCGCCTCCTTTTCTTTTCATCTGGAAGCTAGAATGTCATTCAATTATGAACAATTGATGACTATATGGTTAAATTTTGTTTACCTTAATTACTTAAAAAGACTTGGAAATTAGCTTTGATGATGAGAAAAATTAGCCTGTATTGCAATTGCGCGGTCTAAATCCCGTCTAACAGAACAGTCCGCAGATTTTTGTATAATGATTCACAGGACCTTATTTATTGGTGTTAAATTACTAATGAATGCCAGCTAATAACTTTGCTATCTGACTTGGATCACCCTCTTTAACGACTTCAGAAAATGATGGTTCATTTTCATGAAGTTTAGCGTCTCCATCAATTTCATCGACAGCCCAACCAACGCCAAGAGAGATTAGCGTTGCTGCAACAAATACGATAATTTTACGGAATCGAGAGTTTTCAATATCTAGATTGTTAAGATAACGATTCAAAATGAAAATTGCCACAAAGAAAGCGATGGTTGATATTATAAAATTCAACATTTTTTGCCTTTATCTTTGAGCTCAGCTTGTCACTTTGGTAACCACTTCGGCGATTTCCGCTGCAAGCCTCTGCACCAATGAGCCATCCTCACCTTCCACCATCACGCGGATTTTAGGCTCAGTGCCCGAAGCCCTTAATAGTACACGGCCACGACTTGCTAGTTCATCTTCGGCTGACTTCACTGCTGCTTGAATTTGCGTATGCTTGGCTAAATCAATCTTTATTCTAGTTTTAACATTAATCAGCACTTGAGGATAAAGCACTAAATCTACACCCAACTCCGCCAGAGACTTTTGGCTTTGTACTACGGCTTGCAAAACTTGTAACGCAGAAATAATGCCGTCTCCGCTGCTATGTTTATCTAGTACCAGAATATGGCCGGAGTTTTCTCCGCCCAACTGCCATTCATTCTGTAATAGCCTCTCCAAGACATAGCGGTCACCTACATTAGCTCGTGCAAATGGAATATCAAGCTTATTGAGCTTATGCTCAAGGGCTAGGTTGGTCATCAGAGTGCCGACCACGCCCCCTTGCAACGTGCCATTGGCATGGCGTGCCGCGGTAATGATGTATAAAAGCTGGTCACCATCAAGCAACTGGCCTTTGTTATCTACCATCATCACTCTATCGCCATCGCCGTCAAATGCGATACCTAGATCAGCACTATGCTCAATCACGGCCTTCTGTAAAGCTTGTGGATGTGTGGAACCAACCTCATGATTAATGTTAAGGCCATCCGGCTGGTTGCCTATAACGATGATTTCCGCACCCAGCTCATGAAATACCGGTGGGGCAACGTGATAAGTAGCACCATGCGCGCAATCCAGCACGATTTTCAGGCCGCGCAGATCAAAAGTGTTGGGGAAAGTACTTTTACAGAACTCGACATAGCGTCCGGCAGCATCGGCCATGCGACGCACTTTGCCTAACTTAGCCGATTCCATTACCTGCATCGGTTTTTCCAACTCAGCCTCAATTGCATATTCGATTTCGTCAGGCAGCTTGGCACCTAAACTGGAAAAGAACTTGATGCCATTGTCATAAAAAGGATTATGCGAGGCGGAAATGACGATGCCGGCCTGGGCACGTAAAGCCCGAGTTAAATAAGCAACGGCTGGAGTAGGCATAGGTCCTGTCATCAACACATCCACACCTGCTGCAGACAAGCCTGCTTCAAGCGCTGACTCTAGCATATAACCTGAGATACGCGTGTCCTTGCCTATTAATACAGTTGGGTGTGCGCCTTTTGCCAAGTTGCTTTCTAAGCCGGTGAGTACACGTCCCGCAGCATAACCCAACCGCATTACGAAATCAGGTGTGATCGGTTCCTCACCCACTTTGCCGCGAATGCCATCTGTACCGAAATATTTTTTGCTCATGTTTTTAATTGTCTACTTGGGAGTTGAATGAGTTTTTTAAATGTTATTTTGTATTGCTGAAACCACCTTCAAGGCATCTACCGTCGCCTTCACATCATGAACACGTAATATTTTAGCGCCTTTCATGGCGGATATCACCGCTGCGGCAAGTCCAGCATGTACACGCTGCTGTTCATCGCCTCCAGTAATTGCCCCTAACACGGATTTACGTGAAAGTCCGACCAACAAGGGTTGGCCTATTGCGGCCAATTTATCAAGATTCTGTATCAGGGCAACATTGTGCGCGGTGCGCTTACCAAATCCAAAGCCAGGGTCCAATAAGATACGCTCCTTGTTTATACCGGCCTGTTCAGCTATTTTGAGTCTTTCAATTAAGAACTGGCTCACTTCTTTTATCACATCATCATATTGAGGATCAATTTGCATGGTTTGTGGATTGCCCTGCATATGCATCAAACATACGCCTGCATGGCTCTTTGCCACAACTTCCAACGCTCCATCTTCCTGCAATGCACGCACATCATTCACAATATCCGCCCCTGCCGTGATGGCTAGGCGCATGACTTCTGGCTTATAGGTATCGATAGAAAGAGGTACTGAAGTTTGTTTACTGAGCGCTTGAATTACTGGTATCACACGATCCAGTTCTTCTTCCAGACTTACTGGTATTGCACCTGGGCGTGTGGATTCGCCGCCGATGTCTAATATATCGGCACCTTCTTCGATTAAGCGGTGTGCATACTCAATAGCGAGATTGGTAGAAGCGAACCTGCCGCCGTCAGAGAAGGAGTCCGGTGTGACATTGACGATACCCATGACATGGGCGCGGCTTAAATCCAGTTGATATTTTCCGCAATGAAATTGCGATGGGATTGGGCGTTCAAATTGCATAAAGCATTATACCCAACAAAAAAGCTAGACAACCTATTCAGTTATCTAGCTTTGATTTTAGACACGATTAGTTAAGTTTTAGCAGTAGGCTGCGGGTTAGGCGCTATCGTCGTGCCTGATGAGCCGCCACGCGGCGGATTCGGTTTACCTTGCGTTGGTTTAGGCAGGCGCACTGCGATACCCGCCATGATATCGTTGATCTGATCTGCATCAATTGTTTCAAACTCCATCAAAGCTGCCGTCATCGCCTCAACCTTGTCACGATTATCTTCCAGCAATTTACGAGCGACTCCATACTGCTCATCTAAAATCCTTCGAATTTCAGCATCCACCTTTTGCTGGGTAGCTTCTGATACCGTTTTAGAGTTCATATTGCCAAAAAATGAATCTTGACTATCGCCCGCATAGACCATAATCCCTAAGGCATCAGACATACCATAGCGAGTTACCATGTCTCGTGCCAATTTAGTGGCGCGATCGAAGTCATTTGATGCGCCCGTAGACATTTGATGCATAAAAATTTCTTCAGCTATACGGCCCCCAAAAAGAATCGAAATTTCTTCCAGCATTTTATCTTTGTAGTTACTGATGCGATCAAACTCCGGCAATTGCCAAGTGAGGCCTAATGCCCATCCACGCGGCATAATCGTTACTTTATGCACTGGGTCGGCTTTCGGCAATAACTTAGCCACTACTGCATGGCCAGATTCATGATACGCAGTATTACGGCGCTCTTCTTCACGCATCACCATAGATTTACGTTCTGGACCCATATAGATTTTGTCTTTAGCATCTTCAAAATCTTGCATGTCTACGGTACGTTTATTACGGCGAGCAGCGAATAAGGCAGCTTCATTCACCAAATTAGCCAAATCTGCACCTGAGAAGCCAGGTGTACCACGCGCCAAGATATCTGCTCTAACATCGGCATCAATCGGCACTTTGCGCATATGCACCAGCAAAATTTGCTCACGACCTTTAATATCAGGCAATGACACCATTACTTGGCGGTCAAAACGGCCTGGACGTAATAAGGCTTTATCCAATACATCCGCGCGGTTGGTCGCTGCAATCACGATTACGCCTGAATTGCCGTCAAAGCCATCCATCTCAACCAATAATTGGTTCAGTGTTTGCTCGCGCTCATCGTTACCACCGCCAGTACCTGCGCCGCGATGACGACCTACCGCATCAATTTCATCAATAAAAATGATACAAGGTGAGCTTTTCTTCGCTTGCTCGAACATATCACGTACACGTGAAGCACCAACCCCCACGAACATTTCTACGAAATCAGAACCTGAAATTGTATAGAACGGTACCTTAGCTTCACCGGCAATAGCACGTGCCAATAAGGTTTTACCAGTACCAGGAGGACCTACCATCAATACGCCGCGTGGGATACGACCACCTAGCTTTTGGAATTTTGTTGGATCGCGTAAAAATTCTACGATTTCGGTCACTTCTTCCTTAGCTTCATCGCAACCTGCTACATCGGCGAATGTGGTTTGGTTACTACCTTCATCTAACTGGCGCGCTTTACTTTTGCCGAATGAGAATGGACCGCCGCTTTTGCCGCCGCCTTGCATTTGGCGCATAAAGAATATCCATACCCCTATCAATAAAATCATAGGAAACCATGAAACAAAGATACTCATGAGTAACGATTGCTCTTCTTCAGGCTTAGCTTCAACCACTACATTATTTTTAAGCAGGTCAGAGACTAACCACGGATCGGTAGGAGCAAAAGAATTGAATTTTTTACCATCAGTAGTGGTGCCATGCAAAATCCGACCGTCGATTTGCACTTTAGCAATACGGCCATCTTTCACTTCCTGGATAAACTGGGAATACACAATTTGGTTATCCGCACTGTTCTTAACGCCAGACAAATTGAAAATAGCCATCAACACCATGGCGATGGCTAACCAAATAGCAATGTTCTTAAATATGTTGTTCAAAATATCATCCTTTATAAAAAGGCAAAGCAAATAAATAACGATTATTCAATAGAAATCTCAATAGAGAATCTAAGGTACAGATTTTTTATCAGTGGCGATTAGGCCTTACGCCCTAATCCAAGTAGATATACTTCGCTACTTCTATCTCTCGAAGCTTTAGGTTTCCGAGTGACTACTTTATCAAACATTTGACGCATATTCTGTAAAATTTCGTCAAATCCTGCACCAATAAAAACTTTGACTAAAAAATTGCCGCTAGGTTTTAGCCAGTCCTTACTAAACTCCAGTGCCAACTCGGTCAGATATGCTCCACCGGCTTGGTCTACATTAGCGATACCTGAAATATTGGGTGCCATGTCGGCAATTACAAGGTCAACTTGTTTATTATTTAATTTTTCTTCAAGTAACTTCAATATTGCTTCTTCCCTAAAGTCACCTTGAATGAATTCAACGCCATTGATTGGCTGCATATCCAATAAATCTAACGCAATGACGCGACCTTGCCCTTTTAAACGCTGCACAACAACTTGCGACCAGCTGCCCGGAGTAGCACCTAAGTCGACTATGGTCATACCCGGCTTGATTAATTTATCTTTATCGTCAATCTCAATCAACTTATAAGCAGCACGTGCACGGTAGCCTTCTTTTTGCGCACGCTTCACATATTCGTCATTCACATGTTCGTGCATCCAAGCTTTGCTGGAAGGTTTTAGTT
>JACDEP010000188.1 GCA_013816325.1 Methylotenera sp. | reverse complement strand
GACGTAGGTTTGTTAGGTATGCCCAACGCAGGTAAATCCACCTTTATCCGCTCGGTTTCAGCTGCAAAACCAAAAGTCGCCGATTATCCATTCACTACCTTGCATCCTAATTTGGGGGTAGTACGTGTGGATACCGAACGAAGTTTTGTGATTGCGGATATTCCGGGCATCATCGAAGGGGCTGCGGAGGGCGCAGGGCTTGGGCACCAGTTTTTACGCCACCTACAGCGCACTTCATTATTGCTGCATATCGTTGATATCGCACCTTTTGATGAAGCTGTAGACCCTGTGCATGAAGCAAAAGCGATTGTTGAAGAACTCAGGAAGTATGACGAGGCGCTTTATAATAAGCCACGTTGGTTGGTGCTGAATAAAATCGACATGTTGCCGGACTCAGCACAAATAGTGAAACAGTTCGTAAAAGACTACGATTGGGAAGGTCGTGTATTCGCCATTTCCGCGATTAGTGGTATTGGTTGTAAAGAGCTGACCTACGCGATCATGCAGCATATTGAAGAAATGAAGGCGCAAGAGCTTTTGGAACTAGACCAGCTTGAAAAAAACCAAGAAATTCAACAAGCGAACCAGCATGGAAACCCGCAAGAAACCTCACAAACAGCTAATAAAGACGCTGAAAATGAAGTCGACAACCTCTAAAACCGTAGAGCACTCTTCTGTAGCCAAATCTTTGGTTGTAGATGCAAAAACAATCGTCATTAAAGTAGGCTCCAGCTTAGTCACTAATAACGGCAGTGGCTTGGATCAAGCCGCGATTGCAGGGTGGGCCGTGCAGATTGCGACGCTAGTCAAGCAAGGTAAAAAAATCGTGTTGGTTTCCAGCGGTGCTGTGGCCGAAGGCATGCAACGCCTAGGTTGGAAAAAGCGCCCAACGGCAGTCAATGAATTGCAAGCCGCGGCGGCAGTTGGTCAAATGGGTTTAGTGCAAATGTATGAAAGTTGCTTTGCCCAGCATCAGCTACATACCGCGCAAGTACTGCTAACCCATGATGACTTGGCAGATAGAAAACGTTACCTGAATGCCCGTAGTACCTTGCGTACACTGCTTGATTTGAATGTCATTCCTATCATCAATGAAAACGATACTGTGGTTACTGACGAGATTCGTTTTGGCGATAACGATACTTTGGGCTCGCTAGTGGCGAACCTCATTGAAGCGGATACCTTGGTGATCCTTACCGACCAACAAGGCTTATATTCAGCCGACCCACGCAAAGACAAAAACGCTACGTTTATACAGCATGCGACAGCTGGCGACGCTGCTTTGGAACAAATGGCAGGCGGCGCAGGTAGCAATGTCGGTACCGGTGGTATGCTTACCAAGATACTGGCCGCTAAACGCGCAGCCCGTAGCGGTGCGCATACGGTGATTGCATCTGGCCGTGAACAAAACGTATTGGCCAGGCTTGCCGCAGGTGAGGTGATAGGTACGCATTTACATACCTCACAAATGAAAACCACTGCGCGCAAACAATGGCTGGCAGATCATTTGCAATTACGTGGCAAACTAATACTAGATACAGGCGCAGTTAAAGTCATTAAACAAGATGGAAAAAGCCTATTACCAATCGGTGTGACGGCTGTTGAAGGTGAGTTCGAACGCGGTGAAGTAGTGGCTTGCTGCGATGCGAACGGTGTGGAAGTCGCCCGCGGTTTGGTGAACTATTCAGCATTGGAGGCGCTTCGTATCATGCGTAAACCTAGCAGCGATATTGAGAAGATTTTGGGTTATGTAGATACGCTAGAACTCATCCACCGCGATAACATGGTGCTTATTTAACGCTATTAAAAATAGTATTTAAACCCAGCACTTTGAACAAAAGGGAACTTAGATGGAAAAACAACCATTAGTAGCCATCATCATGGGATCAGACAGCGACTGGCCGATTATGAAAGCCGCCGCGCAAATGCTGGCTGATTTTGATGTGCCATATACCGCCGAAGTTGTTTCGGCTCATCGCACTCCGGATTTGATGTTTAGCTTTGCCGAAAGTGCTGCAAAAAAAGGTTACCAAGTCATTATTGCCGGTGCTGGTGGAGCAGCACATTTGCCTGGCATGGTGGCAGCCAAAACAACATTGCCAGTACTCGGTGTACCGGTGCCTTCCAAACATCTGCAGGGCCAGGATTCATTATTGTCTATTGTGCAAATGCCCAAGGGCATTCCAGTAGCAACCTTTGCCATTGGTGAGGCCGGCGCAGCAAATGCTGGCTTGTTCGCAGCGTCAATATTGGCTAATCATGATGCGGTTTTGGCGCAAAAGCTATTAGAGTTTCGTATTAAGCAGGCAGCTAAGGTTCAGGCCATGCAATTAAGCGAAAAACCATAATATTTAAAGATAATTTAAGTTTTAGTAAATATGAGTAATAAAAAAATAATCCAGACCACAGATCAAACGATAGATCAAGCTCAAGCCATTCTCCCACCTGCCATGCTCGGTATGCTGGGTGGTGGCCAGCTCGGCCGCTTCTTTGTAATAGCGGCGCATGAAATGGGTTACCGTGTCACTGTGTTAGACCCAGATGAAAATAGCCCGGCTGGTAAAATTGCCGATGTGCATATTTGTGCCGCTTTTGATGATAAAGCTGCGTTGCAGAAGCTCGCAAAAACTTGTGCTGCTATAAGTACGGAGTTTGAAAATGTACCTGCAGATTCATTGGCTTACCTTGCTAAGTCAATATCAGTGCGCCCGGCTGCACAAAGTGTGGCAATTGCCCAGCACCGTGTCAGCGAAAAGAATTTCCTAAAGAAAGCTGGCCTGCCGGTTGCGCCCTTTGCGGTGATAGATACCGAAGCGGACTTGCCAGGCGATGATAGCGAAATTTACCCGGCTATTCTCAAAGTAGCGCGTTTTGGTTATGACGGTAAAGGCCAGGCGCGTGTCAAAAACCATAAAGAAGCCATAGCAGCGTATGCTAAATTCAGCGGCGAAGAGTGCGTGCTGGAAAAAATGCTAAAGCTGGATTATGAAGTTTCTGTAGTGCTGGCACGCGATGCACAGGGCAATGTGGCAACCTTTGCAACTGCTGAGAATAGCCATTTGAATGGCATACTGGATGTCACTATCGTTCCGGCCCGTGGCAGTGATGCCATTAACCACCAAGCGCAAAAACTCGCGATTATGGTTGCCGAAAAACTTGATTACACGGGTGTGATTGGGGTGGAATTTTTTGTATGTAATGGCGAGTTGTTAGTCAATGAAATGGCACCGCGCCCACATAATTCCGGGCACTTTACCATCGATGCCTGTGTGACTAATCAATTTGAACAACAGGTGCGTGTGATGACAGGCTTGCCTTTGGGCAGCAGCCGCCAACATAGTCCTGCTGTGATGGTAAATCTGTTAGGAGATATCTGGCCGGCAAACGGTAATAAGACCGCTGAACCCGACTGGCAAGTGGCGTTTGTGCCACTGCTAAAAATGCATCTTTACGGAAAGCAAGAGGCTCGTCCAGGTCGTAAAATGGGCCATTTCACAGTCATCAATACTAGCCGAGACGATGCTATTAAAC
>JACDEP010000187.1 GCA_013816325.1 Methylotenera sp. | reverse complement strand
ACTCCTGGGTCTTAATGCCGAGCATACCCTACTCTTCAAACCAGTTAAAAGCGTAGCGGGCTTAAACGCTGCAATCAAAGCGGCCAATGGTAAATTCATTATGCTCGATTTTTATGCGGATTGGTGCACGTCTTGCAAGGAAATGGAAAAACTCACTTTTAGCGATAGCGATGTAAAATCATCTTTGCAAGATACGGTATTACTACAAGCTGACGTGACCGAAAATAGCGATAATGATCAGGCTTTACTGAAGCGGTTTGATTTATTCGGCCCACCGGGCATCATCTTTTTCGATAAAAACGGTGACGAGATCCGCTCTTTAAGAACCATCGGTTTCCAGAATGCTGCTCGTTTCAGCACAACATTATCTAAACGTTAATCTCACTAGAGCTATTTCATGTTAAAAACAATACTGCCTAAATTAGCTCATTTGGCCATCATGTTCGTTTTAGGTTTTGTCATATACTATTTTTGGTTGAACCCGAACAATGTATTTAAAATGGCGAATAATGACGAAAGTAAACTATCCACCCAAACATTATTTACAACGAATTTGCCTGATGAAAATGGGGTTAGCCAAGCACTTAGCCAATATCAGGGTAAAATCATTGTGCTGAATTTCTGGGCAACTTGGTGTCCGCCTTGCCGAGAAGAAATGCCTGAATTGTCAGAACTGCATAAAGAATATCAAGCTAAAAACGTAGTGGTGTTAGGCATAGCAATTGATGAACAGGCTCAAGTAAAAATGTTTAGGAAGGAAATGCCTGTCAGTTATCCGTTATTCGCTGCGGAAGAAGAGGGCATGAGTCTGGCGAGCAACTTGGGCAATAACAAAGGTGTATTACCCTATACGGTGATTATTGATAACAAGGGCAAGGTAATAAAAACTTATTTTGGCCGCATCAATAAACCGCTTTTAGCCCCCACTTTAAACAGTTTGTTACCGCATTAATGCATAAAAATTATCTAACTGGCATAAGTTAGCAATATCAATAGCTTATGCTTCATACCGTGTCTAAATTCGTTTAATTTCGCAAAGTAACTAGACAAATCCTGCTAACTTCGGCAAACTTGCGTTATGAGTTACAGCAATTTATGCAATAAATCCGTCAAATTTATGGTGCGTCATGTCCGCTAAATCTGTTTTAGTGTTACATGGCCCTAATCTTAATTTATTAGGTTTACGTGAACCTGAGCATTATGGCAATGCAACCCTGGATTCTATCAATCAAGCTCTGGCAAAAAAAGCCGAGCTAGCTAATATTGAATTAGAAACTTTCCAAAGCAATGCTGAAGCTGAACTTGTGACCAAAATTCAAGGTTTAGCAACAAAAAAGGCAGATTTTGTCATCATTAATCCCGCAGCGTTCACACATACATCTGTCGCTATGCGTGATGCCTTATCCGCAGTAAAAGTACCATTTATCGAAGTACACCTCTCTAACGTATACGCTAGAGAGGCATTCCGCCACCATTCATATTTCACTGATATCGCAGTGGGCGTGATCAGCGGCTTAGGCGCGCAAGGCTATGAATTAGCGCTTGATTACGCCACCAAACAACTTAATCGTTCTTAAAAAATTATCACATTCAACATATTCATTGGATTTGTAGGGGTTTATTATGGATTTACGCAAACTTAAAAAATTAATCGATCTCGT
Source organism: Methylotenera sp. (assembly GCA_013816325.1). GTDB lineage: Bacteria > Pseudomonadota > Gammaproteobacteria > Burkholderiales > Methylophilaceae > Methylotenera. The sequence goes on along the minus strand of JACDEP010000187.1, from coordinate 1,891 downwards.
AGAAGAATCAGGTATTTCTGAACTTGAATTAACAGAAGATGGCGAAAAAGTACGCATTAGCCGCAATTTCACTTCTAATGCACCTGCCCCACAATATGCTAGCTATGCTCCTCAGCAGCAATATGCTGCAGCACCCGTAGCTGCGGTGGAGACAATTGTCCCTGTTGAAGAAGGTCATGCGGTTAAATCTCCAATGGTCGGCACTTTCTACCGTTCACCTTCACCGGATGCGAAATCCTTTGTTGAGGTGGGCGATACCGTAGCCGTGGGTGATACCTTATGTATCATTGAGGCCATGAAATTGCTTAACGAGATTGAGTCTGACAAAGCTGGAGTGGTCAAAAAAATCCTGGTGGATAACGGTCAAGCCATTGAATACGGCGAACCTCTCTTTATTATTGCTTAAGCATAGGATTTCAATTACATGGCTATGTTTGACAAAATCTTAATCGCAAACCGCGGCGAAATCGCCTTGCGTGTGCAACGCGCCTGTCGCGAACTCGGCATTAAAACGGTGGCTGTACACTCGGAAGCTGACCGTGAAGCTAAATATGTAAAACTTGCAGATGAATCAGTATGTATCGGCCCAGCACCATCTAGTCAAAGCTATCTTAATGTGCCGGCTGTCATCAGCGCTGCTGAAGTTACAGATGCCCAAGCCATTCACCCTGGCTATGGCTTCTTATCGGAAAATGCAGACTTTGCAGAACGCGTTGAGCAAAGCGGCTTTGTATTTATTGGCCCGAAGGCTGAAACAATTCGCCTCATGGGAGATAAAGTTTCCGCTAAAGACGCCATGAGAAAAGCCGGTGTGCCTTGTGTACCAGGCTCAGAAGGCGCATTGACTGATGATCCTGCAGAAACCATTAGAACCGCCAAGAAGATCGGTTACCCAGTTATTATCAAAGCGGCAGGCGGCGGGGGCGGGCGTGGTATGCGTGTGGTACATACTGAAGCCGCCTTATTAACCTTAGTGAACATGACCAAGGCCGAAGCACAAGCCGCTTTTGGCAACCCCATGGTTTACATGGAAAAATATCTTGAGAAACCGCGCCATATTGAGATTCAGATATTAGCCGACCAGCATGGTAACGCTGTATTCCTAGGCGAGCGCGATTGCTCGATGCAGCGCCGCCACCAGAAAATCATTGAAGAGGCGCCCGCACCTTTATTGAACTCGAAGCTACGCGACAAAATTGGTGAGCGCTGCGCTGAAGCCTGCCGTAAGATTAAGTATCGCGGCGCCGGTACTTTCGAATTTTTGTACGAGAATAACGAGTTCTATTTCATTGAAATGAATACCCGCTTACAAGTTGAGCACACTGTTACTGAGATGATCACTGGTATCGATTTGGTGCAACAGCAGATATTTGTAGCCGCTGGCGAAAAGCTGGCCTTCCGCCAAAAAGATATCGTGCTTAAAGGCCATGCCATCGAGTGCCGTATCAATGCGGAAGACCCGTTTAATTTTGTGCCTTCACCTGGCAAAATCAATAAATTTCATATGCCTGGCGGCCCTGGCGTGCGAATCGATACACATGCCTACTCCGGTTACACCGTACCGCCGCATTACGATTCAATGATAGGCAAGTTAATTACCTATGGTGACACACGACAACAGGCCATTGCACGGATGAGAATAGCACTGTCTGAGATGATGATAGACGGCATTAGCACCAACGTTGCCCTGCATACTGAGTTAATGGCAGATGCAGCTTTCCATCAAGGCGGTACTAGCATCCATTACCTAGAACAAAAACTTGGTATTTACCAAAAATGACCAAAGTAATAGCCGCTGTAAGTAAGCAATAATATGGCTTGGGTATCTTTAAAGATTGAGGCGCAGGACCATAGCGCTGATGTAATCTGCGATTCGCTCATGGGGCTAGGC
>JACDEP010000075.1 GCA_013816325.1 Methylotenera sp. | reverse complement strand
CGCCTCTCCAGCACCCTAATCAACCAAGCTAATTTTAATCAGGCCTATCCTAAACTGGAATTGACGCTCACGGATGTTGAAGATAAACCAAAGCTACGTCGTATTTTCACTCCTAAAGATTACTTACCTGAACATACAGATATCAGCCGGGGCTTAGCACCTAAAGAAGAAGTTAAGATTCATATGGCCATGACTACGCAAGGCGAACCCGTAGCGGGTTACCGGGTATACGTAAGTTATTAACTAATGAAAATCATGAGTGGTATTTAAGCGGATTACATAGTTTGCTTTTCTATCGACTCTGTACTATGTGAGTCATAGATTGTGTAGTAATTAAACGAATACTTTTAGGAGAAATATTATGTGGACAAAACCAGCTGCTACTGAAATGCGTTTCGGTTTCGAAGTTACAATGTACGTAATGAACAAATAAGTTTTATACGCTACAAAAAAGGACGCCTAGGCGTCCTTTTTTATTGTCTGTAATATGAATAAAACAAGTTACTCAAGCATCAGTAGGCAATCAGATTTAATCTGATTTATAGCATTGGCCAAACACTCTACCGCTTCCTCACGTGCGTAGCTTTTACGCCAAGCGAGGGCAATCCGGCGAACCGGTACCGGCTCCGCAAATGGAATCACCTTCACTAATGGATTTACATAACGCTCCGTTGCCGCACTGCTAGGTAATACAGTGATTCCAAGATTCGAAGCCACCATATTACGAATTGTTTCCAATGAGTTTCCTTGCAGTACTTGGCCCTTGCGCGAGAGATCCGGGCAAGCTTGTAATACCTGATGGCTGTAGCAATGCCCGCTATTCAATAATAAAACGTTTTGTTCGGCTAAGTCTTGTGCATGAATCAGCTTGCGTTCCGCCCACGGATGGCCTATTGGGACCATCACTACATATTTTTCATCGTACAAGGTTAAAGTTTTAATGCCGGGCACATCGAAAGGTAGCGCCAATATCGCCGCGTCAATCACGCCATTCCTTAGCTGCGTTTCAAGTTGCCCCGTTAAGTTCTCTTCAATATCTAACGGCATATCCGGCGCGGTTTGGCGCAATATGGGAATAAGCTCCGGTAGCAGGTAAGGCCCGATGGAATAGATCAGACCCAATCGGAAAACACCGCTTAATTGATTGTTGCCTTGTTTGGCAATCTCTTTAATTTGCGCGACTTCTTCAATAGCTCTTATAGCCTGAGCAATCACTTTTTCGCCAATCGGTGTAGGGCTAACATCCGTACGGCTTCGTTCAAATAGCAATATACCTAATTCACCTTCTAGTTTTTTAATTGCCAAACTAAGTGCAGGTTGGCTTACAAAACATTTCTCGGCAGCACGACTGAAGTTACGTTCTTTGGCTACTGCAACTACAAATCGTAATTCGCTTAAAGTCATTAGTTATTCCGGAAATCACACATTACGATAAGTTTAGCATTTCGGTTACTTTTGAATATTGAATTATATAGATCGATAATTTATATTTATCATGCATATGCGAAAGACTTCAGAGAGGCGTTGAAAATCCTAAGATATCTTCTGATTTACAAAAAATTTTAAAAATAAGTAATAACTAGATATAACAAAAAGGCATGCCGAGCGCATACCTTTTGTTTGGTAATTTCGCGGTAAGCCTTTAAGATGTTGAACGATCAATTTGGGTAGTTGTACTCCAAATCAAAATTATATATAGCGGAATCCTTATGAAAACTTGGCAATGTCTGGTGTGTGGTTTTATTTACGAAGAAGAAAAAGGCTGGCCTGAAGACGGCATCCCTGCCGGTACCCGCTGGGAAGATGTTCCAGCAGACTGGTCATGTCCTGAATGCGGCGTAACCAAAGCAGAGTTTGAAATGGTAGAGTTTTAGGACTACTATAGAGACATTACTCATCATTAGTGAGGGGTAAGCAATCTGGAAATACTGAATTTGTCTCATTTTAATAAGGAGAACAATATGGATTTTTTAGGTTCTAGTGGCATTTATACTTTACTGTTAGTAGTAGCCGTTATCGGGGTACTTCTCATAGTATTCGCAAGAAAACTTGATTAGAAAAAAGGCCTTTGCAGGCCTTTTTATTTTTCATCAACTATTTAATCCAAGTTAATCAAAATCATCCGCATCATTCGATGCCGGTTTTTCTGAACAGCCTACTGCTTCATACCCCGCTTTTTCAAGCTTCAATCTATAGGTGCAGGTAGGAAGATGCCCCTCCAACCTGCCGTTAATAGTCGTGGTTTCCTCTTGGCAGGAAACGCAGCGATACCTGTGCATTTGGCCTTCAAAGTGTTCTTGAGGAAAATCGATGTAATATGGTTTTTTCATAAGCTTTCTCACTCTTTAAGCTGTTTCAATAGTCGTAGTTATAAACATACTAAGACTGTTACCGCCTGATTACCAGAAGCATCTATTATATTTGATGCTTTGATTGACACACTTGTTCATTATGATTGACGGAGCTTGAGTTGAACACGTATTATCCAAGCCAATGAAAACTCCTAAAAGACTTGAACCCCTGATCGAAGATGGCTTGGTTGATGAGGTGATCCGCCAGCTCATGAGCGGCAAGGAAGCTACCGTATATGTTGTGCGGTGTGGAGAAGATATACGTTGCGCTAAGGTTTATAAGGAAGCCAATAAACGTAGTTTTCGCCAAAGTGTGGATTACACCGAAGGCCGCAAAGTAAAAAGCAGCCGCCAAGCGCGAGCCATGGCAAAAGGCTCTAAATACGGCAAGCAAGCACAAGAAGAAGCTTGGCAAAGCGCCGAAGTAGATGCTTTATATCGCCTTGCTGCTGCTGGCGTAACTGTACCGAAGCCATATAACTTTTACGAAGGTGTATTGATAATGGAGCTGGTGACTGACGCTAGCGGTAATGCGGCCCCTAGGTTAAATGATATAGTCTTTAGTGCCGAAGATGCTCGCAAATACCATCAAACCCTGCTCAAAGAGGTAATGCGTATGCTTTGCGCTGGCATCGTACATGGTGACCTTTCTGAATTCAATATATTACTTGGTAGCGAAGGCCCGGTGATTATCGACCTACCTCAAGCTGTGGATGCTGCGGGTAACAATCATGCTAATAGCATGCTGGAACGAGATGTGGGTAATCTATCTGCTTTTTTTGGACGGTTCGCACCTGAGCTGCTTACCACCCAATACGCCAAGGAAATTTGGGCGCTTTATGCGCGCGGATTATTATCCGTAGAGACGGAATTAACCGGTCGATTCAAACAAGACACTAAACCGGTGGATTTAAAAAGTGTTATTCGCGTCATTGATGCAGCTCGTGATGAAGAAGCTGCCAAGCAAATCCGTTTAGCTGAAGCTGGTAATACAACAGGCTTACCAAAGAACAGAAGTCGTTGATATACCGTGTTGGCCTAGCAGCGGTTATGTTCGACAGCGCACGAACCGCCTTAACGTTGCTCGCGTACTATAAGCGTATGATCCAAAGTTACTGTTCTTACTTCGAAATATTAAGTGTCGACAGATGACTGGCTCCGTATCCGCGTTTGGAAGCATGTATATTCGCGGAGTTGGCACTGCTTTACCTCCGACACGATACACCAAGGCCCAATGCCTGCTGGCGTTCGAACAATCTGAATGGTTCACGCGTTTGGACGCCCGCTCACATCTCATTGCGCGCACCGTTCTCAAGCGCGACAATGGTATCGATGCGCGTTACCTTGCGTTGGATTCATTGGACGAAGTGTTTCACATCGATCCCGATACGTTGGCACGACGATTCCTCGAAAATGCACCTAAATTAGCTGTATCCTCAGGAATGCTTGCCCTAAAATCCGCAAACATCAGTGCCCATGAGATTGATGCCGTGGTGGTGAGCACCTGCACTGGCTATTTGTGCCCGGGGCTGTCTAGCTACGTCATTGAAGGGCTTGGTCTGCGCGCTGATGTCCAAGCTTACGATTTGGTGGGCCAAGGTTGTGCAGCAGCTCTGCCCAATATGCAACTTGGCCGCGCACTACTGGGATCGGGCTCTTGTACCCATGTATTATCTATATGCGTCGAAGTCAGCAGCGCTGCGATGTATCTTGACAATGACGCCGGTGTCATCATCAGCGCCTGCCTGTTTGGGGACGGTGCCGGTGCTGCAGTGCTGTCGCGCGTTCCGGGTGCCAACACACGTCAAATAGAATGGATGGACAGCAGTTCGGTGGTGGATCCGTCTCATCGTGATGCACTGAAGTTCGAAACACGCCAGGGCATGCTGCGCAATGTGCTCACGCGCGCTGTACCTCAGCTCGCTGCAGAGCATGCCTTGCATGTGTTGCTCACTGTGTTGGAGCGAGCGGGTCTGAAGCCACATGACATCAACACGTGGATCATGCATGCGGGTGGACGCGACGTATTGGATGCTGTCGAACTTCATTTTGCGCTGCAACACTCAGACCTGCGTTACAGCGCCGCCATGCTGCGTCAATACGGCAACCTCTCCAGCGCATTCGTCTATTTCGTTCTTCAGGCCGCCTTGGCCGATAGTGCGCCTAGTGGCTGGTGGTGGCTGTCATCTTTCGGCGCAGGCTTTAGCTGCCATGGCGCATTGTTGGAGGTTCGGTAATGACGATGGCCCGAACAGTTCTCCCTGAATTGTTGGATGACTTGCACGTGCAAGATCCAAGGGCCCAACATTCACGCAGGGACCTGCAACTTCTGCACCGGATCATGGGTACGCAGACCATATTGCTCGACGCGCTGCGAAAAATACCCCTACGGCGCTCGGGTACCCCATCTACGCCGCCACTGCAAGTGCTGGAAATTGGCGCAGGCGACGGCAGCCTGATGTTAGGCGTCGCCCGCGCGTTACAGGGCCAATTGCCTGCTGTCTCCCTGACGCTATTGGACCAGCATAACTTGCTGGAGCCGTCCACTGAGCAGAGCTATGCCAGTGCAGGTTGGCGTGTCAATGCGCAAGTGTGCGATGTGATCGACTGGGCTAAGCACGAACCCGTGGCAGGATTAACGCCTAGTACGAAGCGCTGGGATTTGATTGTGACTAACCTCTTTCTGCACCATTTCAAGGATCCGCAGTTGAGACTGGTGTTTGAAGCCGTAGCTGCCCGTACAAATTACTTCTTTGCCTGCGAACCACACCGTACCTGGTTGGCCTTGGCTGGGAGCCACATGGTTGGCGCAATTGGCGCCAATGCCGTAACGCGGCAAGATGCCGTATTGAGTGTGCGGGCGGGGTTTCGTGACAAGGAACTGTGTTCGCTCTGGCCGGGGGAAGCAGATAATTGGACGCTTAGAGAATACCCTGCCGGCCTGTTTAGCCATTGCTTTTGCGCTGCACGAACAGATGCGATGCATACGGATGCGCACGCATGAAAACTGATTTTGATGCTCTGATTGTTGGAGCCGGTCCCGCTGGATCGACTGCCGCCATCTTGTTAGCTCAAGCAGGATGGTCGGTCGCATTGCTTGAAAAGCAGATCTTCCCGCGCCGCAAGGTCTGTGGTGAATGTCTGGCTGCGAGCAACCTACCCCTTTTGGATGCACTGGGTATCGGATCTGAATTCATGGCCCGGGCCGGGCCAGAGCTGCGCCATATCGCCGTGATGCGGGGTGCAGGCAGTATCGTGGCTGATCTACCCGCTGCCCCACATCCCAAGTACCCATGGGGTCGGGCGCTGGGCCGTGAAGTTCTCGACACGATGCTGCTCGAACGTGCACGGGCCGTTGGTGCTGAAGTACTGCAACCTTGGGTGGTCCAGAAAATAAACGATGCGGCTGGATTGCACCAATGTACAGTAAAGGAATCTCCATCGAACAGTCTAGCCATCCTTCAAGCTCCGGTGGTGATCCTTGCCCACGGTTCCTGGGAGCCACTTCCTACGGATCGCGCGGAGCAGCGGCTGGCCCGCAGCGGCAGCGAACTGCTGGCGTTCAAGGCCAATTTTAATGGGGCTTCGCTGACTCCCGGATTGCTGCCAGTACTACTCTTTAAAGGTGGATATGGAGGCATGGTGCTTGCAGATGATGGTCTCACAACGCTGGCCTGCAGCATTCGCGCTGATCGCTTAGATGCATTGCGTCGCGCGGCACCCGGCAAGCGGGCCGGTGAAGTGATTGAGGCGATGCTCAAGCGAGAATGCCACGGAGTTGGGGATGCTCTGCAAGGTGCGGTACGCCAAGGTGCATGGATGGCTTCAGGCCCCCTTGCACCCGGTGTTCGCTTGCAAAGCAAGGAAACGGTCTTTCGCATTGGAAATGTAGCCGGAGAAGCGCACCCCATCATTGGCGAAGGCATGAGCATGGCTTTGCAATCCGCTTGGTTGCTATGTGAAAAGTTGGTGCAAGCCCGGCCGTTAAATCCTGCAACTGTTAGCGCATCATGGCAACGCGCTGTGCGCAAGGACTATGCAGCCCAATGGCGCAGGGCGTTTGTCCCGCGTATTCGCCTTGCGAGCGCTTTTGCGCATTTGGCGATGCGACCTTTCAGTTCCGCTGCCTTAATGATGCTATTGAACCGCTGGCCGTCACTAATGACACAGAGCGCGACTTGGGCTGGCAAGGTCAACTGCGCTGCGGATGCTACCAACGTCGCTGAACTGACCCGCAGCGCCCAGATCAATGCAAGCCTTGGCTTGTTGCCATAGGTTGCCCAAGGCACCAAATCACTACTAGGAGAAACCCATGACGACCATAAACCGTTTACGTGCCATGCTTGTAAAAGACTACAAACTTGACGCCGATAAGCTCACAGAAGATGCCCGACTGGAGGACCTGGGTATCGATTCCCTGGGTATGGCCGAATTATTATTTAACCTCGAAGACGAATTCGGTTTGACGTTATCTGACGATGCAGCGACGTTAACAACATTTGGCGATGTAGTACGTTTTATCGATAAACTTATCGCAGCCCGAGACACTCCAGCAGGATCCTCAATGGTAGGCAGTACTCAAGAGGCACCATGAGGCGCGTTGCCGTTACGGGCATCGGCGTTCTGTCACCCTTAGGTAATAACCCCTACGCTTTGTTCGAAGCGGCACGCACAGGCCGTTCAGGCATTCACCGTCTTGACATCCACGGTGCCCACCGGCTGGATGGCCCTTTGGCGGCAACTGTCGTCTTCGATGGAGCTGACCATTTCGAGCCACCTCAACAGCGCATGATGGACCGTGTGAGCCAGTTTGCGGTAGTGGCAGCGCGCCGCGCCTTTGCAGATGCACAGTGCGAGCTCACCGAACTGGAGCGTGAGCGCACAGGTGTTTTTTTGGGTACCGGCATGGGTGGGACACTGTCCATGGATGACGGCTATCAAACATTGTATGGTCAACAGTCCGACCGCATAAAGCCGATGATGATTCTGCAGGGCATGCACAACGCACCAGCGGCCTGGATTGCAATAGAGCACCAATTGCGCGGCCCTAACCTCACCTTTTCTACGGCCTGCTCTTCTTCAAGCGTGGCTATCGGGGAAGCCTGGCTACGTTTGGCCAGCGGCATGCTCGATGTGGCCATCGCCGGGGGCTCAGAAGCGCCCCTGTCCCTCGGTTCGCTGAAGGCCTGGGAGGCCATGCACACGCTGGCAAGCGTTGATGCTATTGATTCTGCCACTTCTTGCAAACCATTCTCCAGAAACCGAAGTGGCATGGTGCTCGGCGAAGGCGCGGCGCTCTTAGTTCTGGAACCATGGGATCGCGCGCTTGCGCGCGGCGCCACTATCCACGGCGAGATAGTTGGCTACGGGCTTACTACCGATGTCGACCACATTGCACGACCGAGTGTGCAAGGACAGGCGGCAGCAATCCGTGCTGCACTGACATCTGCGGGCCTAAGTTTGCACGCTGTTGATTCCATTAACGCCCACGGCACCGGAACCCTGGCAAATGACAGTGTGGAGACATCGGCCATCCAGCTGGTCTTCGGCGCCAGAGCGAATCAAATCCCAATCAGCGCAACCAAGGCTCTACACGGTCACCTTCTGGGTGCAGCCGGTGCTCTAGAGTTCGTGCTGTCGCTATTAGCGCTGCGACACAACGTCGCTTTGCCCACCATGCATTTGCAGGAACCGGATCCACAATGCGATCTAGACTATGTCCCCAACGTTGCACGTCCGGGTGCGGCAGGCAAAACCATGTTATCGCACTCGTTCGCTTTCGGCGGCACGAACTCTGTCTTGGCGCTGCGCGCCGCTTGACTTCGGATTCAATGTAATGATTTAATGCAAACCAAGATTTCACCTATGAAATTTGGGTAGTCTTTAAATAGCACTTAAGTATCAAACTAAGTCATTAGAATGTCCCTAGAACATTCACAAACCACCCGTTGCTGCGATATGAGAGGTTGGTTAGGTCATCTGAGTAGTTGGTGAAGTTATAACCCACGCCTGCTTTTACGCCCTGCGCCATATGGCGATAGATCGCCAGTAATGCACCAGCCCTAGAATCTTGAGCTTCGGTCGCGCTTAGATTACGTAACTCAGCGCAGCAAAGCTAGGCGATGCAATTACATGGTCACGTGATGGACAAACCGAGTTCGCAACAAGTACTGCAGATGAAGGAGTAACTACTCGCTTAAAACGCACTGCACGTAATGCTACTCATGGATTAGTGAGAGAAGCGCATGAACATTTTAAAAATGTACGTGACTCAAGAAGCCTATATCTCAAACCTTATAAAAAACTCACTATTGATTTGGTTGTTTCTCAAGATACGCTTGAGCGTGGGCTTAGTGTCGCCAGTCAACTTTACTTATTGTTAGAAGATGCTGGAAATCCTGTGCGTATTGCCCCAAATAATCAGCATATATACAGAGCCGAAGTTGATGAGCGGGAAAATACTAAACCACATCGTCATTACTCAGATTTATGGAGCCCCTATCGCTCCACTGTTGTTTATATTAAAGACATACTGATTGGCATTACTGTATTTGAGATTAGTGAAGAAATTGAAGTGGGTTATTTAAATGGTGAATACATTCCAATAGATCAATATTTGTTGCATGCTAAATTTAGAAATCAATCTGTGTTTTCATGGACAAGTAAACAAGATAGACCTTCAGGCAGATTATGTATTCAAGCTTATTCAACATATCCTGGGACTAAATGGGTTAAGCAGTGGAGAGAGGCTAAGGCTGGTGAGTTTTCAAAAACATTGAAAACTATAGTGAATGAACTATGCAATTCAGTTGATGAGATATCACAAGCTACTCAAATTGCTAACCAGGAAGCCGAAGAGCGTCAGCGTAAATGGGATATTCAACGTGAAAAAGATCGCATTGAGGCTGAAGAAAAAAGACGTTCTAAAAATCTAAAAGACAGTCAAGATGAGCTTTTCAGCATCATTGAATCTTGGGCTGAAGCTAAACGCATTGATGCGTTTTTTAAAGATGCTCAATTTCGTGCAGGTGAGTTATCTGAAAACGACCGGCAAGCAGTTGAAACCAAACTGATAGAAGCTAGAAAGTTACTTGGCACACTAAATGCGTTAGAACGTTTTAAACAATGGAAATCGCCAATAGAGCGCGAGTAGCTGAAGCATACTGATATCAGAACTGTTTCTATACTTTCGATAACAAAAAAGCCACTTACTTTCCACGGCATTTATCGACTCTGAAGACCGGTTGCGGGACGAAAAGTATGTGACTTCGATAATATTTTAACCTCAAATTTAATAATTGTGTTGGATTAATCATTAACTTAGAGTTAAGGTTACTTATCAATTTGCCAAGTGTCTTCTTTACCTATTGAGTCAAAACTTTGTCTCCAGCCCAAAGCTAATTGTTGCCGGGCAACTTTTGCGAATCCAACAGCGCTCATACTTGCGGTAAAATTTTCGCAAGAAATAATTTTAGGTTTCCTAACTTTCGTTATACAGGCTGCGACATATTCTGCTGGAACGTTTAATGCTGCAAACATCTTAGAATCCAAAAATGTACTAGCTTTACCGTGATATACCATCCAAAATTTGATAGCTGAATTTTTGCGATCAATGTCTGAAGAGGCTCTATCCACTTCGCTCAAGGTCTCAAATACTTCATCTACAGTTTTAATCTGTTCCTCATAAAAAGGTTTTATCAAGCCATTTTATTAGCAAATAAATTTGAATAGTAAAAAAAGGGCCATTTAGGTTCTTTATTAATTTTCAAACCAAAAATCTAGTTTTATGGAAAAATCTAGAAATCACGTGGAACCTACAAATTTATATATCTAGATTATTCACACCTAGTGCATTATTCTCAATAAATGCACGTCTAGGTTCTACGTTATCGCCCATCAATGTTGTGAATATTTCGTCAGCAGCAATGGCATCATCAATTTGCACCTTCAATAAGCGACGCACGGTAGGATCCATGGTGGTTTCCCATAATTGCGATGGGTTCATTTCACCCAAACCTTTGTACCGTTGGATATTTAGGTTATGTTTCGCTTCTTCTAACAACCAATCCAGTGCTTGTTTGAAGGTGGTAACGGTATTTTCTTTTTCGCCACGTTTGATTACCGCTCCTTCGCCCAATAAGCCTTGTAGCATCACAGACATTTTGCTGATTTGCCGGTAATCACCAGAGCCTAAGAACTCGGCATCTATTACGCAGCAC
>JACDEP010000074.1 GCA_013816325.1 Methylotenera sp. | reverse complement strand
CGGGCACGCCGTATGACCGAGCTGGCGGGTTTCGGTGAATATGCGCAGCCGGATGCCGATTTGGCGGAATGGAACTACGGCGCTTACGAAGGTCAACGCACAATAGACATCCGCGCCGAGCGTCCTGGATGGGATCTGTTAAAAGATGGTTGCCCAAATGGGGAAACAGCGGAGGCCGTCGGTGCCCGAGCTGATCGTATTATTAGTCGGATTCATACGCTGGAGGGCGACATACTAATCTTCGCGCACCGAGACATATTACGAATCCTCGCTGTCCGCTGGCTCAACTTGCCCGCCATGCAAGCACGTTTTTTCTATCTGACTACGACCTCCCTGAGTATTCTGGGTTACGACCATGACCTGAATGAACCGGTCATCCGCCTGTGGAATGATGCACGACATCTATGATGCCACTACTCATCACAGACTGTAAAATAATCTGGGAGCGACCATGAGTTTACCTTTAGGCGGGACGGTATTGTCTCGGTGGACGGCTACGCTCGGAGTTTCGGTTACATTAGATAGGACCCGGATAGAAGTAGAGCACGCCTACAACTTTGCATTTTACTTGAAGCACTCACAGAGTGAAACGTTGCTGTTCTACATCGAGCGCGACCTCGTTAATTCAAAAGTAATCAACCAGTTCGAGTACCTCAAGAAAAAATCAAGCAGAATCTGGCCTCGACGTATTCCGTCTGCCTGGGTAAAAACCTCGGTGAAAGCCTCGATGAAAGCCGTGTTGTACAGCAAGTATAGCGTCAAGGTGCCTAGGTCGAACGGGAAGTTTAAATGGCGAACGCAAAGCGCCCTTAGGAGTACTTAATCGCAATGCGCCGCAAGCTGGTTATCGCCAATCGCAAGATGTACGGGAGCATCCCGGACAATCAAGCCTTTCTGAAAGGCTTGTTGCATGAAACGTGCGCGCTGAAAAATTTGGATTGCGCCGTTTGCGTACCTTACCCCTATCTGTATCAGGCACAAACCATGCTGGCCGGCTCATCTATCGCATGGGGGGCGCAGAATATGAGTTGCCATGAATATGGGCCTTATACAGGCTCGGTCTCGCCTAGTATGCTGCTGGAATTCGGCTGTGAGTATGTCATCATCGGGCACTCAGAGCGTCGGCGGCGCGGCTATGAAAGCGACAACTCGGCAGCAGAACGTTTCGAAGCCGCTATCAAGGTGGGCTTGAAGCCCGTTTTTTGCGTAGGTGAAACCCTTGAGGAGCACAAAGCGGGCTATGCGCATCAAGTGACTATTCGAGAGTTGAGCGCAGTTATCGATCATGTGGGTGTAATGGGCTTAGCCCAAGGAGTACTGGCCTACGAGCCCATCTGGGCCATCGGCACCGGGAAATCCGCCTCTCCAGAACACGCGCAAACCGTCCTCGCATTTTTGCGTGGACATATCGCTTCGTTGGATGAAAGTGTGGCGGAAAACATCCGTATCCTTTACGGCGGTAGCGTTAGGACGGCGAACGCGAAGGAACTGTTTGCCATGCCCGATATAGATGGCGGACTAATCGGCAGCGCTTCACTGAATACATCAGACTTCATCCCCATTTGCCGGGCGGCAAATGCTATTGATTAGCGTCAGCCCCGCCTATTGAAAGCAAGGATTTGTTCAAAATTCGTGGATGAATAAAGTGCGAGTACGGTGGCGCTTAATTAAACTTATTAGTCCTTCATATACCCTTAACACCGCATCAACCGCTGGCTCCATCGCTTAAAATCATACGAATAAAGAAATGCAGGAATGATTACCTGATGGGAATTAATTCAGCTCAAACTACTCAACTAATAAGTATTAATATTATTAGGAGATACAAATTGAGCAAAGTAGTGAGTTATGCAGCACCCTCTGCCAAAGAACCGTTAGGCCCATACAAATTTGAGCGCCGGGAAGTGGGCCCTAAAGATATACAAATTGAAATTTTGTTTTGCGGTGTATGCCACTCTGATTTGCATACGGCTAGAAATGAATGGCAGAACTCTGTTTACCCTGTAGTCCCGGGCCACGAGATCGTAGGCCGTGTAATAAGTGTGGGCTCGGAGATCACTACTTTTAAAGCCGGTGATTTAGCGGGAGTAGGCTGTTTGGTGGATTCTTGTCTTACATGCCCGGATTGCGGAGAGGGTCTGGAACAGTATTGCGACCATGGCGTTTACACCTATAACAGCCCTGACAAGCACACCGGAAAAATGACTTATGGCGGTTACTCTAACCAGATAGTAGTCGATGAACATTTTGTGCTACATATTCCGGAGAACTTAGATTTGGCGGCAGTCGCCCCGTTGTTATGCGCTGGCATTACTACCTACTCTCCGTTAAGACACTGGAAGATAGGCAAAGGTAGTAAGGTAGGTATTGTGGGTCTGGGTGGTTTAGGGCATATGGGCGTTAAATTAGCCCATGCCATGGGCGCTTATGTCGTTTTATTTACAACATCACCTGATAAAGTAGCCGATGCCACACGTTTGGGTGCAGACGAAGTTGTGATATCTAAAAACCCAGATGAGATGCACAAGCATCTTAAAAGCTTTGATTTTATTCTCAACACGGTGGCAGCGGCACATAACCTCGATGTGTTCACTGAGTTATTAAAACGTGATGGGACTATGTGCCTGAACGGTGTACCGGAACATGCCCATCCATCGCCCAATATTGGCAATTTAATTTTTAAACGCAGGCAAATTGCCGGTTCACTGATTGGCGGGATTAAAGAAACGCAGGAGATGCTAGATTTCTGTGCGGAGCACAATATTACGTCTGATATAGAAATTATCGCTATTAAGGATATTAATGAAGCCTATGAGCGCATGCTAAATGGCGATGTGAAATATCGCTTTGTGATAGATATGGCAACGTTGCAAGAATAAGAGGTTGCTATCCATAGGGTTTTCACTGTGGTCCTATGGAGTTTACAAATAGCTTGCTTAACGTTACTTCAAGGATACGGACAATTTACTTCTAGGCTTTTAAGCAGTGACAATTCCATTTTACGGCGGATGATTCTTTTGCCTAAAGAGGCAAAATCAAGCTCAAGGTCGTCCAATTTAACGAATACCTCATTTTTTTGCGCTTCAATATATAAACTAAAGTATTTCTCCAAATCGGCGATATTTTGTTCATGCAAAGCCAAATCAGGGTTTTTAAAATCGATATGCGTAATAAGGTCAAACAGTGGGTCAAAGCTCAATTGCAACTCTGGTAAAGAGTCTTTTTGCTG
Source organism: Methylotenera sp. (assembly GCA_013816325.1). Taxonomy (GTDB): domain Bacteria; phylum Pseudomonadota; class Gammaproteobacteria; order Burkholderiales; family Methylophilaceae; genus Methylotenera. Next base: position 7,400 of record JACDEP010000074.1, on the reverse strand, counting down.
AAGTGCTCTGCGCAAAGTAGGATAAAATATTTCATGTTCTATCCGTGCATAGACGGTTAGGGCATTATAGATTTTAGGGATTAAGATTTTTCGGTCTCTAACCGAAGTGCTATTTTTGAAAAACCTGAAAAGGTCTAAAATTTCTTGTTGTGAATCACTTAATATTTCTAGTGCATCATAATGTTCGTTAAATAGCTGGCTAGGGATTGAATTTTGAGTTTCCGGTACAAATAAATGCTTCGAGCCAAACATACATTTTCCTTAGAGTTTTTTAGAATATTTGACTTAATTTAAAGCCAAAAACACTATTAGAAATGTACCTGCTAACAGGTCAAAACTTAATAAGAGATTACTTATTTTGTTGTAAGAAACCGCTTACATTCATGGGTAACATCGAGGCCGTCTTATCAAACTAGCTAAAAATTTCTCGATTTCTCAAAAGCCCAACGAAGTATTTAAATACATCATCTCAGTTCGGGCGCTTTGTGACTTGACTGCAAAAATAGGAGATCTGGACCAGCGTTTTACGCCCTCTCCTACTGCGTTGGAAGGCATGATGGGCCACTTGGCAGTAACCGCACGGCGAGATGCGAACTATCAGACTGAAGTGAGCTTAACCGGCGAATACGAGAATATTTTTGTACGCGGTCGCGCTGATGGCTATGACCCGGATTTAAACCAACTAGAAGAAATCAAGACCTATAAAGGCAGTTTCGAACGCATGCCGGAAAACCATCGGCACTTACACTGGGCACAGGTAAAGGTCTACGCCCACCTGATGTGCCAGGAGCGCGAACTGTCGGAAATGAATGTGGCACTGGTGTATTACAACGTGTCTTCCAAATCGGAAACCATTCTCACCGAAACTTATAGCGCCGCTAGTTTAAAGGTATTTTTTAATACTTTATGTAGCAAGCTTATTAAATGGGCTGAGCAAGAAATTGCCCACCGTATAGCGCGGGATGTAGCCTTGGGTAAGTTGGCATTTCCACACCCGGAGTTTCGTAAAGGCCAGCGTCAGTTGGCTGAGTCTGTTTATAAAGGCGCACGACTAGGCCGGAGTTTAATGATACAGGCGACTACAGGAATTGGTAAAACGCTTGGAACGGTTTTCCCTTTGCTGAAAGCCATGCCTGAGAAAAAGCTGGATAAGATTTTCTTCCTAACTGCTAAAACTTCAGGCCGTCAATTGGGGCTAGATGCTGTAAAAGTGATTAGCGGTGCGAACCCGGCATTGAAGTTACGCACCGTTGAATTGGTTGCAAAAGAAAAGTCCTGTGAGCATCCGGATAAAGCCTGCCATGGAGAATCATGCCCACTGGCAAAAGGTTTTTATGACCGCTTGCCAGCTGCCAGGCTTGAAGCATTGAGTACTTCGATGATGGATAAGGCTGTCTTAAAGTGGGTTGCGAATAAGCACCAGGTTTGCCCTTATTACCTGAGCCAGGAACTGACAAGCTGGAGCGATGTTGTCGTAGGTGACTATAACTATTTCTTTGATTTGTATGCGCTGTTATATGCGGGCACCGTCATCAACGAATGGAAAGTTAGTGTGCTGGTAGATGAAGCGCACAATATGGTAGAGCGTGCGCGCAAGATGTATAGCGCGGAGCTGAATTATGTTGCATTTATGGAGATGAAAATTCGGGCGCCGAAAACGCTTAAATACTCATTGGATAAATTGGCTGCCAGTTGGGAGCGCTTGCAACGCAGCCAGGCAGAAGCCTACGAGGTTTATTCGCACAGTCCCGAAGATTTTGAGTTGTTGTTACAAAAAGTGGTAACGCGTATTACCGACCACCTAGCCGAGCACCCGACCGATAACGACCTTAATCTGCTCAATTTTTATTTCGATGCCTTGCAGTTTTCTGCCCTTGCCGAATTATTCGGACCGCATTCACTATTTGATATTACCAAGCTTGAAAATGGCGCTGGGCTGTTCCAACAGAACTCGGTGTTTAGTATAAGGAATGTGGTACCCGCTATTTTCTTGAAAAACCGTTTTGCCGTCGCTAACTCTTCAACTTTGTTTTCAGCCACGCTAAGCCCGTCGACCTTTTATAGCGATATGCTCGGATTACCGGAGAAAACACCTTTCCTTGATGTTGAATCGCCATTTTCTACCACTCAATTACAGGTAAAAGTAGCTCACCATATATCAACACGATTTAAAAATCGGCCTAAATCTTTCTTACCTATTGTTGAGTTGATAGCAAATCAATACAAACAAAAAGCGGGCAATTACATTTTATTTCTAAGCAGTTTCGATTATCTACGTGAAGTGAGCGCCCTATTTAAGGGTCGCTATCCGGGCATTCCTATCAGGGAACAGGCTAGGCTGATGAATGAATTTGAACGCGAAGCTTTTATCAATGGCTTTACCGAAACTTCAAAAGGCATCGCTTTTGCAATACTTGGTGGCTCGTTTGGAGAAGCGATTAATTTGCCTGGCGATCGCTTGATCGGCGCATTTATAGCCACCCTGGGCTTGCCACAGATTAATGTAGTGAATGAGCAGATGCGCTTACGCATGGAAGAAATATTTGGCCTGGGTTATGAATATACTTATTTGTACCCTGGTTTACAAAAAGTTGTACAAGCTGCTGGCCGGGTGATACGGACTACTGAGGACAAAGGCATCATCTACTTAATAGATGACCGGTTCACGCAAAGCGAAGTAGTACAGCTATTGCCTAAGTGGTGGAATCTTCGTGAATAATTTCAATTAATGCTGAAACAAAAAAATCCTCCCTAGGGAGGATTTTCTATTAACGGAGTAATCAAGTATTAGTTGAAACACCGGGGTTGGACCACTCTTGCTCGAAACGCATGCGATCCTCTTCATTGCGAGGCTTGAGACCTAGCAAGATACCGCCTTCTTTAATACCTTGTTCATAAGCAACTAAGCGGTCTTCGGGAATTGCCCAGCCAATCAAGGCACCCACAATACCGCCGGAAACACCACCGGCTCCAGCACCTGCCACCGCGGCCGCAACAGGCCCAGCAACCCAGATGCCTAAGCCTGGAATCAATAACGTAGTGCCTATAGCAGCTACGGCGGCGGCGATAGCACCTAGCGTACCACCAAGAGCGCCACCAATAGATGCGCCTTCTGCTGCTTTACTACCTACCTCAGTCTCTAAAGTAGCATTTTTACCGTAGTAGCGTTCCCGCGTTTCTTCGGACATCACTACATTGATTTCTTCTGTGGTATACCCTGATTGTGAAGCCAAACGGTAAGCTTGTTCTGCGCTGTCCTTATCTTTAAATAGACCTGTAACAATACTCATAGCAAATCTCCTCTAGTTGAAATATTTGTTCAATACTTAATGAGTACCCAGATTAATAGGAAGTTTTAAGATAGTCCGTCTGATAGCGTACATACATTTTATCTGTAGCAGATTAAGATTAAGCATTTGGTCATGAAGGAGATTAAAAGATGGATTCAATCAACAAAAATCAGGCAGAAGATAACTACCAAGACTTAGGTGCAGAGGCTGCAATAGATAAAATCAAACAAATCGTGAATAAACATAAAACCTGTTTCTTTTGTACTTCGATTAGCTCAGGCTCACACACTAGACCTATGAGTGTTCAACAGGTAGATAATGAAGGGAATCTTTGGTTCTTAAGCGCAGAAGATAGCCATAAAAACCTTGAAGTAGCTGAGGACTCTACCGTTAAACTATATTTCCAAGGTTCTGAACATTCAGAATTTTTACAGCTAGACGGCGTTGCAACTATATCCCGTGATAAGGAAAAGATTAAAGAGTTGTGGGAGTTTGTGATCCGGACCTGGTTTACTGAAGGTATAGATGACCCGCGCATTACTGTGATCAAAGTAGACCCTACCGCCGGATATTATTGGAATACCAAACACAACAGCGCAATTGCAGGCATCAAAATGTTCTTTGGCGCACTGACCAAAACTACATTGGATGACTCCATTGAAGGTAAATTGCAGGTTTAAAGCTCAGCATTGCCACCCGATCCAAAATGCAAGGGAAGATAACATCGGGGGCCGACCAATTCCAATAGTTCAATTCAAGCCGAAATAAAAAATTCCAAACGTTCGGACACAATTCTGATAACAATTCTAATGGTTCAAGTACTAGTAACTATGGGAGACACTTGAGGCAGCTGTAGTTCAAGAAGCGGTAGTTCAGGACGATAGATCTCAAAAAATCAAAGGCCCAGAATCTCGGGATCTTTTTTGGCAATTTTTAATAGACATTAGGCTAAATTTAAGAATAATATTTCTCTGCTCCAGAAACCGGACTTGTCCTTTCCAAAACATCCAATAGATAATTGGATAGCATTAATAACTGTAGCTTTTAATTGAAGAATCTATAAGAGAGGCTGAGTATATTTATCTCAGCCTGGAATACTAGGACAGGCACGTTAATTGTAGATAAGGCATTTGAAATTGGGCAAAGAGATTATTACGGGCTTTCCACCGATTGCTAATAGTGAAGCGCGGATATTGATACTAGGCAGCATGCCAGGGGTGCAGTCACTTAATGCCAAGCAATACTATGCACATAAACAAAATGCTTTTTGGAGAATCTTAGGCGAAATCACCGGTCTAGATCCGGATGCGCCTTACCTGAACTGCACCGAAAAATTACAAGCTGATGGCATCGCGGTATGGGATGTTTTGCATAGCTGCGAACGCATAGGAAGTTTGGATTCCGCAATCGAAGCCGAGACTGCCAACGATTTCAAATTATTTTTTCAACGCCATCCTAATATCCAACGTGTATATTTTAATGGTGCCGCATCCGAGCGTTATTACCGCATATATGTATTGCCCAACTTGGGACATAACTTATTGCTTTATCATCGTTTACCTTCTACTAGTCCCGCACATGCCAGCTTACGTTATCAGGAAAAGCTGGCTATATGGAAAGCTGCGCTTACAGAATAGAACACTTTATTTCGCTAAACAGTAGCAATCCTTAACGAACTCTTTAAATGTTTACAGATACTTAGCCATACTCTAAAAGTAAAAAGTTCTAGTGATAGCAGAAATTGCATTGCCCAAAGCAGATAGTTACACCTTTGCCAGAAAACTTATGCTCATAAAAAAAGCTTACATATTTTGTAAGCTTTTTTTAATTAGTTAAGCGTCTTTCTTTTTATCGTTTACGATAGATTCCAATAAGGCTCTTAGGTCTTTCGAAACTTCTGGATGTTTTAAGCCCAGGCGGATCGTTGCTTCCAAATAGCCAAATTTTGAGCCGCAATCGTAGCGAACACCATCAAAGCGGAAAGCTAATACCTGCTCTTCAGACAGTAGAGCCGAGATACCATCAGTAAGCTGGATCTCACCGCCAGAGCCTTCTTTGATGTTATTTAAATGATGGAATATTCTAGGAGTTAAAATATAGCGACCGACTACACCAAGATTAGAAGGTGCATCTTTAGGCTCCGGCTTTTCTACTATCGCAGACACCTGTTCAACATTATCCTTTAAAGGCGTCGAAGCTACGATACCGTAACTTTTGGTCTGATCCGGCGGTACGTTCTCAACGCCCAACAATGAGCAGCGATAATAATCATAGGCGTCTACCATTTGTTTCATGATAGGCACTTTGCCATCAAGCAAGTCATCGGCCAGAATCACGGCAAACGCGTCATCATTCACCACAGGCCGCGCTAGGCGTACTGCGTGGCCTAAACCAAGCGCTTGAGTCTGGCGAATATAGATGCAATTCACATTTTTCGGTACGATGTTACGCACGATCTTTAGCAACTCGGTCTTGCCATTGCGCTCCAGTTCGTTTTCAAGCTCATAGGCCATATCAAAATGGTCTGAAATAGAGCGCTTATTCCGGCCTGTAATAAAAATAAGGTCCGTAATGCCCGCGGCTACGGCTTCTTCTACCGCATATTGAATGAGTGGTTTATCGACAATAGGTAACATCTCTTTTGGATTTGCCTTGGTAGCAGGCAAAAATCGTGTACCTAAACCGGCAACTGGGAAAACTGCTTTAGTGACTTTTTTCATAATTCTCGATTGTCTTAAGGTTAAAAATTCGGAGTTAAAAATCTATGTAAATCTATGTTTAAAATTTTGTTTGAAAAAACCTGTTTTAAAATACTTATCCCTAATAAATCCATAAATTGCATACCGCTAGTTTATTTAAAATTACTTTTTCAGTATAAAAATTATATTGCGTCAAAAATATATATCTGAATAACCAGCCACATAGAACAAGCAAAGACAATGCCTAGCCTTAACATGATTGACAGTAAGGCGCCGCGAGCGGTTCCCCTATCAATAGCCCCCGTGCTGGCCAGGCAATGCTTTTCCAGTAGGCTTCAATAACGGTTTCACCGGCCAAATAGTGTTTCATCATCACCGTTGGATTAGGGAATTTTTGCCAATAATTACAGGGCTCTGAGACTGAGCCATAGCTTGCGGTTGCACCTGCATCTAGCCATCTTAAACTAGACATTTGCGTGCTGCCTAGCAAGTCCCCACCGCTTGAAGTTAGGTGGTCACCCACTGCACCAGGCATGAATGACAAGGTATTTAAATAAGGTACATGGCTTAGCCCAGTAAAGTAAAACATCACATCCTGTTTATCAGAAATAGTGTCCGCCTGCAGAGTTTTAATATTCAGTTGTTTTGAAGCGATACGCCCTGAACGGGGGAAAAACTGTGAGCGTGTATTACGGCTTTTATCTGAAGTGCTTAACAAATAGGCACTGGCTTCATTTATTTTGAAACTACTGAAGACGCCTTTATCAATAAGGTTCTTTGCTTTTTCTACAGACTCCACAGGTAATAGCATGGAAAGACGTAGTCCATAATCATCATAGGGTTTGGTGCTGCTCGAATCGAAATAGGGACTTTGGGTTCCTACAGCGCAGGTTTTTTCACACTGTTTGGCGTCGTAGCCCAATGTCATTGCCGATGTGATGGAATTACAAGAAACCATATAAGGTGTTGTCCAAACCAAAACAATGGCCTGTATGTCCGGGGTTAGGCTCGCAATCACTTCATTACGCATGGTACGGAATGCATCCGGCTTCATATTTTTTGCGCCAGGTGGAAAACTCACTTTAATCAAATGTTCAGGAGGAATCTTCCGTGCTTGCATATAATATTCGCTGACTTCAACACTTTTAGGGTCGGATGTATTAACTACCACCGCAATGTTGTTTGAAGTGACTCCATAAGGATGCGGTAAAAAGTTATTATCTGCCTGCGCCAAATATGAATATAAGCCCAACCCGCAAATTAAGGCTAGCTGGAGCCATTTTGCATATTGACTGAATTGCATCATTCGGCAATGACTTTATCAACAATACTATTGATGTTTAAGCCCTGCTGCGTTTTCATTTCCCATTGCCAGGCATGCGCAATAATCGTTTCCAGGTCGATATAAACC
>JACDEP010000186.1 GCA_013816325.1 Methylotenera sp. | reverse complement strand
CGGTAGCACCAAAGTGCAAGTCTTAGATACACTAGGTAACGTTAAACCTGTCGCGGCCGATGTTTCCAAGATACTTAAAGTGGGTAAAACAGGAGGTCTGCCATGATACGTGCACCGATGGGAGACCAGAAGTATTGGGATGAATGGGTGGAATATGGTGAAATTCAAATTGAAAAAGAATGGGGTTTGATTAAGCAGCCCAGTCAAAACCCAGTTTATGATCCTCAATATACTTTTGATACGTCTAAGAGTACTACTTTTAGATATCTTGTCAGTCGTTACTCACGCGGTGATGCTATCCCTACCCTCAGCCCCCCCTTTGCAGGCCTGCTCGACGCATGGGAGTTATCGAACAAACTAGCCGCCGAATTGAATGCTAATCTAAAACCTGGCGAAGGTTGGGATCATCGGCATCTACTTACTGCAGCGACAGTCACAAATGATACAAGAGGTCACAATGACCCCCGCTCATGGATATTTGAACTCTCTAACCTCAACCACTATAACTGGTGCTTCTGGTTAGTTGGCTTAGCACTTTCGCTAGACATCCCCGATGACCAATGGCAACGGCTGTTAGCTTTAATTGGTAGTGAAGGCGAAGACATATTGCTAGATAAAGTGATTGCCAGCCGCCAACCTAATCGTAAAATTGGTGCCAAACTACTCCATAAAAAACCTTATGCTCGACTGCTTAAGGCGATAGAAGCTAAAGACAAAAATTTGCCCAAAACCGAACAAGCCACGCTACTTAAAGACTTCGTTGAGAATTGGTACACCGAACTTGCCCGTAAAGGTAATGCCGAACTCTGGTGGTACATCTACGGCGATGCCGTTAAAAACCCATTGACGAATGGCAGCTACTTTGGTCGTTGGTGTATCGAAGCCGTAGCAGCGGTTAAAGCATTCGATTTAGATGACAGTCTATGCTTAGGTCAGGAACATTACCCAGGTGACTTACTGCGCCCAAGTGGACCGAGTACGCATCCAGTACGTGAAGAAGTTAAAACTGGTTTATTTAAAAAACTATTTGGAAAGTAAACGCCAGCCAACAACGCCTAGGCGATGGCTTCTATGAACAAAAGCTCATCCGCGAACAGATCTCAACGCTTACAGGTAGCAGCGGCGACTACTGAGCTCAGTGTCAATAACGCCAACAACTCACTAGCCACCCGTTAGAGCAGTATCTTTAAACAATGTTGATACTTCATTAAAAAAAGTGTAATGTATCAACATTGTTTAATAAAGGAATTGAAATGTTAGTCTCTTTAAAAAAATGGGGCAATAGTGCCTCAGTAAGAATCCCAAGCTTAATCTTGGAATCACTAAATCTGAAACTGGATGACCCACTTGATATTAAAGAGGAAGATGGCCGCATCATCATTGCACCAGTTAAAACCAATATATTTAAACTGGAAGATTTGCTGTCAGCTATTACTCAAGAAAATGTGCATAGTCGTATCGACTTTGGCGCATCTGTCGGAAAAGAACTTATTTAATGGCGTATATTCCCGACTGTGGCGATATTGTTTGGATTGATTTTGATCCTGTACTTGGTCATGAACAAGGCGGCCATAGGCCAGCTTTAGTAATCAGTCCGCAAGCCTATAATAAAACCGTAGGCTTGATGCTGTGTTGCCCCATGACCACAAAAATTAAAGGGTATCCTTTTGAAGTTGAGATCATCGGCCCGACTAAGAACGTAGTCTTATCAGATCAAATTACTTGTGTAGATTGGAAAGCAAGAAAAATAGCCTTTAAAGGCAAAGCCGCAACGAATGAAATTGATCTCGTAAAATCAAAACTAAAAGTTCTTATTTAATATGGCTAATGGCGCTACTTTGCTTAAAGCCGCCAATGATATTAATCTTGGTACAGTGACGGAGAGCAACAGTCAGAGTAACAGCCGTAATCGTAAAAACTATCTTCGTACCGCCAGCAGTACTGATGTGGGTAGCCAAATTAGTGCTCAAAGCGACCTCACCTTAAGTGCAGGGCATAATCTCAATGCACAAGCCGCGGATGTAACCAGCGAGCAAGGCAACCTGATTGCTTTAGCTGGCGATGACATTAATCTCACGACGGGTGAAGCCACCACCCAAGCGAGTGAAGGCCATACCTCTAAGAAAAGTGGCTTTCTCTCCTCTACTAAAAAAAATACCCGCTCCACGGTAGATGACACCACCAACATCGCGACTAACTTCAGTGGCAACCAAGTGCTATTGCAATCCGGTCAAGATATCAATATCACTGGTAGCAGTGTTGTGAGTGATAACGGCACGACGCTGAATGCAAAACAACATTAACCTGATGGCAGCACCAGATGTAATGGACGAGACGCATTACAAGAAGGTGAAAACATCAGGATTTAGTACCAGTGGTGCAAGTATCAGCTATGGCACCAGCCAGCTTAAAAATACCAGTGATATCCATGAAACCACCAATGTTGCAAGCACGGTAGGTAGCATTAATGGGGATGTAAATATCAATGCAGGTAATCATTATCAACAAACCGGTAGTGATGTATTGGCACCAGCTGGTGATATCAACATTACCGCTAAAGACGTTGATATTACAGCCGCAACAGACACCTATAATCGTGTTGATAAAATGAGTTATAAGAAAACGGGTATTACCCCCGTCATATCCGCAATTAAAACCGCCAGCCAGATGAGCCAAGCAGCAAGCAAGACTAGCGACCCTAGAATGCAAGCCTTAGCCGCGGCGACTACTGCGCTCAGTGTTAAAAACGCAGCTGACGCCGTAATAGCGGGGAACACCCCTAAGCTAGATGAAAATGGCCTGCAAGTACTGGACGACAATGGCCACAACACCGCCGAGAATCCAGCGAATCAAGTCGGCGGCATCAACGTCTCAATCAGCATCGGCAGTAGTAAAAGCAGCTCCACGCAAACCCAGACCAACACCATAGCGAGTAGCAGCCATGTCACTGCGCGTGGTGATATCAACATTAAAGCGACCGGTGCTGATACCAGCACCGGTGTAACTTCAGATATACCAGTGCTTGGCATCACCGCCCCACTAAGCACTAAAGTGCAAAGTGGAGGCGCGATCAACATCATTGGCAGCCAGGTTAAAGCTAATGGCGATGTCACTCTTAACGCTGATCACAACATCAACTTACTCGCTGCCGAGAATGTTGACACGCTCAATGGTAAAAATAACAGCAGTAGTGCCAGTATCGGCGTGAGTTATGGAACGAGTGGCTTGCTCTTTACTGCCAGCGCTAGTGGCAGTAAAGGCAAAACCAAAGGTAACGGCACCACTTGGACAGAAACCACGGTACAGAGTGGTAACCATACTGGTGACACAGTACCAGTACTTGGCATCACCGCCCCACTAAGCGCTAAAGCGCCAAGTGGAGGCGCGATCACACTCAACAGTGGCAATGACACCAACCTCATTGGTGCCCAAGTAGCAGGCAATCAAGTCATCGCTAATGTAGGCACTAACCCACTCACAGGTGGCAACCTCAACATCCAAAGCCTGCAAGATACCAACCAATACAAAGACAAACAACAAAGCCTAGGTAGCAGTATCTCGGTAGGCTATGGCAAGATGGGCGGCAGTGTTAACTAC
>JACDEP010000073.1 GCA_013816325.1 Methylotenera sp. | reverse complement strand
CCTTAAACTCATATCAAGCTAATGAATGCTGACAGGTAGTCAGCGTATAATGTGCTTTTAAACAGAATAAGCACTTAGTATGCACATTACCACCCGTCTGGAGTTTGATGCCGGGCATCGCATTCCTAATCATAAAAGCCAATGTAGAAACTTACATGGGCATCGCTACGCTTTGGAGATCACCCTGTCTGGTGACATCATCACAGCTGAAAATATCTCTGAAAATGGCATGGTGATGGATTTTTCTGACGTTAAGGCTATCGCAAGGTCATCGATTGTGGATGTATGGGATCATGCGTTTTTAGTGTATCAGCAGGATATTGAAGTACTTACTTTTTTAAACAGTCTGCCTAACCATAAAACCGTAATATTCCCAACCGTACCTACCGCAGAAAATATGGCGAGCGAAGCATTCAGGATTCTTAAATGCAAATATCACGACACCTACGGCAACCATCTAACACTGGAAAAAGTACGTTTATATGAAACGCCAAATAGTTGGGCAGATGCGTTAGGTTAGTCTTGAAAATTTCCTAGATGTAGGACAATTATAAAGCCAGCTTTTCAACTTCGGTTTTCAGAGCGACTCGCCAATCAGGCAATTGCACTGAAAAATCCCGCGCTAATTTTGAAACATCTAAACAAGAATTGACTGGCCTAATTGCAGGGGTAGGAAATTCCTGAGTTGTGATTTCATGGATTTGTTCAACCTTAAGCGGCGGCCAGCCTTTGGCTGATTGCATACGCCCATATTCGTTAACAATTGCAGATGCAAAGCCATGCCAGCTTGTTTGCCCAGCGTTCACCATGTGGTAAACACCCGTAGTATCATTATGCCAGGCTATGATAGCTTGAGAGACTGCAGTGGCAATGCTGCTAGCGGCTGTCGGCGCGCCAAATTGATCTGTCACTATGCGTAACTCCTCACGTTCACTGGCTAACCGTAAGATTGTTTTGAGGAAATTTTTACCATAAGCTCCGTATACCCAAGAAGTACGAAAAATTAGATGAGGTAATCCCACGGCTCTAATTGCTTCTTCACCTGCGAGTTTGCTTTTTCCATATACGCTCAATGGCTTGGTAGCATCGGCCTCTGTATAAGGGGTAGGTTTATTACCGTTATAGACATAGTCGGTAGAAAAATGAACAAGACGCGCGCCAACCTTGGCGGCCTCTTCAGCTAATATACGCGGCGCTATAGCATTGATTACGTAAGCCAGATCGGGTTCACTTTCAGCTTTATCCACAGCAGTATAAGCAGCAGGATTGATAATGAGGTCAGGTTTGATTGAATGGATAACTTGCCTAATCTGGTGTGGGTTGGACAAATCCAGTTCTGTCCTGCTCAAGCCAATCAGCGAGCCACCGATATCGGTATTGCGCAACACTTCATTCAGAGCTTGCCCTACCTGCCCATTAACACCTGTTATTAATATTTTTTTATACAAACTAACCCTAATCGAATACTTCAGCATTAGCCAAAGTCACGCCTAGCTGATCCTTGGCCGACAATAGCGGCACTTCTGAGATGGGCCATTGGATATTGATTGCAGGATCATCCCAACGAATGCAGCGCTCATGTGTTGGAGCATAATAATCAGTCGTTTTGTAAAGAAATTCAGTACCTTCTTTTAGCACCAAAAACCCATGTGCAAAGCCTGGCGGTACCCATAATTGGCGCTTGTTTTCAGCCGATAAATGGACACCTACCCATTGACTGAAAGTCCCGGATTGGCGTCGTAGATCTACTGCTACATCAAATACCTCTCCCGCTATCACTCTGACTAACTTACCTTGAGGTTGCTGGATTTGGTAATGCAAGCCACGCAATACATTTTTAGCTGATTTGGAATGATTATCCTGCACGAAATTGGCTTTGATTCCGGTCAAAGTTTCAAATTGATGCTGATTATAACTCTCAAAGAAAAAACCTCTTTCATCGCCAAAACCTTTGGGTTCAAGAATCAATACATCGGGAATTGCTGTCTGTACAACCTGCATTAAAAAACCTGTTCGCTGAGTATCAATTTGAGGTACTGCCCATAATTATTCTTGATGTACTTATCAGCGAGAATATCCAAGGCGGCTTCATCGATGAACTTCATACGATAGGCAATCTCCTCTGGACAGGCGATTTTAAGCCCTTGACGCTTTTCTATGGTTTCAATGAACGAAGAGGCCTCTAACAGTGACTCATGCGTACCGGTATCGAGCCAAGCGATTCCACGTCCCATGACTTCCACTTGCAGATCACCACTTTCAAGATACTGGCGATTCACATCGGTGATCTCCAATTCACCGCGAGGTGAGGGCTTGAGATTTTTGGCGATATCGATCACGCGGTTATCGTAGAAATATAAACCGGTGACTGCATATCTTGATTTCGGTTTTTTTGGCTTTTCTTCCAGACTAATCGCCTGGCCTTGCTTATTGAATTCAACTACCCCGTAACGCTCCGGATCATGCACTGGATAGGCTAATACGGTAGCGCCTTGAGTACGTTTAGCAGCTCTTTGTGTAGTCTGCGTTAGCTCATGTCCGTAAAATATATTATCGCCCAGAACTAAGGCGCAGCTATCCTTACCAATAAAATTTTCGCCAATGACAAATGCCTGCGCTAGACCATCGGGTGAAGGCTGTACTGCATATTGGATAGACATACCCCATTGGCTGCCATCACCCAATAATTGGGTAAAACGCGGCGTATCTTCTGGTGTAGATATTACTAATACTTCGCGTATACCGGCCAGCATCAAGGTAGTCAGTGGATAATAAATCATCGGTTTATCGTATACCGGCAATAACTGCTTAGAAACGACTTGCGTCACCGGATATAAACGCGTGCCCGAACCACCTGCTAAGATAATCCCCTTCATGCCAACTCTTCTCCTCGTTCTGTGTAATGCGTTTGCACCCAGTTACGGTATTCACCACTGGTGACGTTATGAACCCAATCCTGATTTTGCAGGTACCAATTTACAGTTTTTTCAATGCCTGTTTCAAAGGTTTCCTGCGGTTTCCATCCTAATGTATCCGCCAGCTTAGTGGCATCAATCGCATAACGCTGGTCATGACCAGGACGGTCTTGCACAAAAGTAATCTGGTCAGCATAGGATTTGCCATCAGCACGTGGCTGCTTTGCATCTAGTATCCTGCATAGTGTTTTCACTACTTCGATATTCGGTTTCTCATTCCAGCCACCGACGTTATATACCTCGCCTACTTTACCCGCTTCAAGCACACGCCTAATGGCGGCACAGTGGTCTTCAACATATAGCCAATCGCGAATCTGCTGGCCATTACCATAAATAGGCAATGGTTTCCCGGCCAAAGCATTATGGATTACTAATGGAATTAGCTTTTCTGGAAAATGATGCGGGCCATAATTATTCGAGCAATTAGTAGTAAGCGTAGGCAAGTCGTAGGTATGGTGATAAGCACGTACCAGATGGTCAGAAGCGGCTTTGGAAGCTGAATAAGGACTATTGGGTGCGTAAGCATGGTGCTCTGTAAAAGCCGCATCCGTCTTGCTCAGTGAGCCATAAACTTCATCGGTAGAAACATGCAAGAAACGAAACGCGGTGCGATGCTCTTCGTTTAAATTATTCCAGTGGGCACGTACTTCTTCCAGTAAATGAAATGTACCGACTACATTGGTCAGTATAAAGTCTTCCGGGCCATGGATAGAACGGTCTACATGGCTTTCTGCTGCGAAGTTGATAATAGCCCGTGGCCGATGCTCTTCAAGCAATGCTTTTAAAAGTGTTCTATCGGCAATATCGCCATGCACAAAAATGTGCCGGGGATCATGCAGAACTTCCTGAAGGTTTTCCAAGTTACCAGCATAGGTAAGTTTATCTAAGTTAACTACAGTACCTAACCCTAACTTTACCCAAGCCAGCACAAAATTAGCGCCTATAAATCCAGCTCCGCCAGTCACTATAATTGTTTGATTCACGCAATAACTTTCTAAATGTATTGTTTGGTCTAATGTTTTTATTTTAATTTTTTACTGTGTTCCATAAGCAGCAACCACTTTTTTCAAGCGCTACTAAGTATTCCAGATGTGCAGCATTTTCAGCCTCGCTAGCAAGTTTGATAATCAAAGGTTGAAGGGCTTGCATATCTACGGCGCTACTCATCCGCTCAGGCCTATCCAACTCCATCATCAGGCTGTCTTGGCCGCGCGTCATAGCCATATAGACTTCAGCCAGCAACTCCGCATCCAGCAAGGCACCGTGCAAGGTGCGCCTAGAGTTATCAATACCAAAATGCCTACACAGCGCATCCAAATTATTACGCTGGCCGGGCCTGGAATCCTTGGCCATTCTCAAGGTATCGGTGATTTTACCGCTGAATGATTCCAAGGGTTGCAAACCCAAGCGCCCTAATTCAGCATTCAAAAACGCTACATCAAATGGTGCATTGTGAATAATGAGTTCTGCATCGCCAATAAAGGCAATGAAATCATGAGCTATCGCGTCAAAACGGGGTTTATCTTGCAAAAATTCTAGCGTAATACCATGCACCTCTTGTGCGCCAGCATCTATCTCACGGTCAGGATTCAGGTAAACATGATAGTGGTTAGAGGTCGGTCGGCGGTTGACCATCTCAACTGCGGCAATCTCGATAATGCGATGGCCTTGAGCTGGGTATAAGCCTGTCGTTTCAGTATCTAAAAAAATCTGTCTCATTAATTATTTTCAATTTCTTTTTTTAGCGGTTAATCTATAAAGAGAGAAGGTGCATTTAGCAACTGCTCCACCCCCTTATTCGCAAGCATATCAGCCCGTTCATTGCCGATATCACCAGCGTGGCCTTTTACCCATAACCATTGTATTTGGTGTTGCTGAACGAGCTCATCTAATTCACGCCATAAATCGTCATTTTTAACTGGCTTCTTATCCGCAGTGCGCCAATTACGTGCTTTCCAACCAATTATCCATTCCGAAATACCTTTTTGCACGTAAACGGAATCGGTATATACCTTGATTTTACAGGGCCGCTTTAATGCCTCAATCGCCTTGATTACAGCCGTCAATTCCATACGGTTATTGGTAGTTAGCGGTGCCCCACCGAATAGCTCTTTCTCGTGTTCATCATATTGAATCCAGGCGCCCCAACCACCGGGACCAGGATTGCCCTTACAAGCACCATCCGCATATATGACCACTTCATTGGTTTTATTCACGGCATCATTTACTTCACTCATTCGCTACTCATTATTTTTTGTTATTTGTTTTAAGGATTTTTTTCTGCGATGGTCGAGATTGCGTAGGTTTGATCACTAGCGCAGATTTTAGCGGTGTTTTTTTCCAATTCGGTTTTAACGGTGTCATCCCTACCACACGCTTTTTCGCCACAATAAAATAGTCACCACCCAGTATGTTACAGCAACGTTCGCCTAGCCTGTCCATAAAAGTAAACCTTCTATGCCAAAGCGCCTGTTCAAAAGGTGGTACATGGCAACTCATTTGAACGGAGATTATTTCAAAGCCAAGTAATTTTAACCAGTCTTTCATTCTAGCTAAACTGATAAACTCACCGCACCACGGAAACCTCTGCGGAAATTTTTTAGCAAAACTCTTCCTGCATGAAAGTCGCTTGCTTATACCCGCCATAATTCCCCAGCTACTATAAGGATTAAAGCCGGAGATGAGCAAATGTCCTTCCGGCATCATCACGCGCTCAGCTTCTCGTAAGGTCTGGTGCGGACGTTCACTGAATTCCAATCTATGGGGGAGTATCAATAAATCTAGGCTCATATCGGCAAATGGTAGGAAATCATCGCAGCAACGCAAATGGTTTGCTATTAATTCATTGGTGAATTCGCTGGATTTGAAACGGTGAGGAATGCGAGAGTTCCTCAATAGATCCATCTGCAAAAAACCCATTTGCAGTGCATTAAATCCAAAAAGGTCTACCACGGCCTGGTCGTATAAGGCCTGCTCTTTCGCTAATAAATATTGTCCTAAAGAAGTTTCTAGCCATGTCTGTTGCAGGCTGAGCATTTCGTCCGGCAAAAGCATAGGTTTGGACGATTTATTCATGATTAAGCCGAAAAGGTTCTATTGACATTTTAGGCGGCTGAACAAATGATAGAGAGTATGCAACATAAGTTACAAATTATACCCATTCCTGCTTTTAAGGATAACTATATCTGGTTACTTCATAACGGGACGAAAGCGGTAATCGTGGACCCGGGTGATGCTGCGCCGGTGATCGCTACACTCAACCAATTAAGCTTGAGCCTCAGCGCCATTTTGGTTACCCACCATCACCATGACCATATCGGCGGCGTATCAACTTTGTTAAAGCATTATTCCAACGCCGCTATCTATGCGCCAAGGTATGAGAATTATAATTTCAAGCATCATCCGGTGAGTGAGCCGAATACCGTCAGCCTACCGGAGTTCGGCCTGGATTTTTCTGTGATCGATTTACCCGGCCATACTTTAGGTCATATTGCTTATTACTCGCCAGATATACTTTTTTGCGGAGACACCTTATTCGGCGCGGGTTGTGGGCGACTATTTGAAGGAACGCCGGAACAGATGTTCAATTCCCTAAAAAAGTTAGCAGATTTACCGCCTACTACCAAAGTCTACTGTACGCACGAATACACGCTGCATAACATTAATTTCGCATTGTTCCTAGAACCGAATAACACAGATCTTTTACAGCGTAAATATGATACTGAAAAGTTGCGTCACGCCTCAGAGCCCAGCCTACCCTCTACCCTAATTCTCGAACTAGCAACCAATCCTTTTTTGAGATGCACCAATCCTGAAATATTATTATCTCTACAGTTAGGAAATATTCCCCCTTTGGAAGTTTTCAAAACTATCAGGGAAATGAGAAATCATTATTAATCATTGAGATATAAAGCATTTGTAAAATAAAATTTAAAACAATTTACATGCTTTTACTTGACTATGAACTTGCCTGTTCGTTACTATGTTGCAACTTTATGACTAGAGCGGGTTTATGTTTTCATTATCAGTTTTGCGCATTTGTCAGATGGGAAATACCTTCGTAAAGTTGTGTTGCTTAAGCTTTCGTTCTTTTAGTACGCGTACTCCTGCATTTTCAAATGCTGTTACAGCCAAGCTAGCTATAATCGGTATCAGTGTCTTCTGTATTTTTGCCAGCAGCCATTCTTATGCGGATTCTAATGTAGTCGGCGATGAAATCATCATTTATGCGGACGATAATTACAAGCCGACTCCGCGCAATTTAGGCTCAGACAGTTCAGTTAATAACCCCGTAACACCAGGTACAGCTTCAAATTCAAATAGCGCCAACATAAGTCCCTTGCCAGCGCAGGACAGTAGGAATGGCCGCCTGCATGACACGCTAGACACAAAAATAAATGATCTCGATGCTGTGCAATCGGGCAACGTCGCTATCATTAACGATGATTTATGGCAGCGTATTAAAGATGGTTATGCAATTCCTGATTCCACTTCCGAGCTCATTACCAAGCATGAAAACTGGTATAGCTCACGCCCGGATTATATGAAGCGCATGATCGAACGCAGCCAGAAATATCTGTTCCACATTGTGGAAGAAGTAGAAAAACGGGGCATGCCTACTGAAATTGCCCTACTACCGATGATAGAAAGTGCTTACAATCCCCAAGCTTTTTCACGCAGCAGCGCTTCCGGCATGTGGCAGTTCATCCCGTCCACGGGAAAGAACTTTGGCCTAAAGCAAGACTGGTGGGTGGATAATCGCCGTAACGTCACCGCCGCAACAGATGCGGCCCTCACCTACCTGCAAAAATTACATGCGATGTTTGGCGCCTGGGACCTTGCCCTAGCCGCATACAATGCTGGAGAAGGTACGGTTAGCCGTGCTATTGAACGTAACCGCAAGCTAGGTTTACCCACTGATTACGAAAGTCTCAATCTGCCGCTTGAAACCCGTAACTACGTCCCTAAGTTGCAAGCAATCAAGAACCTGATGACAAATCCCGAAAACTACGGCCTGCAAATTCAAACGATTGCAAACAGTGCTTACTTTGCTAAAGTTTCTGCACCGGCCCAAATTGACGCGCGTCTGGCAGCCAAACTTGCTGAAATTTCCTATGAGGAATTTACCGCGTTGAATCCGGGATTCAACCGCCCGGTGATTGCCAGCGTAGGCGATAAACATGAGCTCTTGTTACCTATTTCTGCTGCCCAGACATTTAAAGATAATCTAGCCGGCTATAACAAACCATTAGTCAGCTGGAAAACTTATTTGGCCAAACGCGGCGAGCGTATGGATAGCATCGCTAAGAAGTTTGGCATACAGGTTGCGCAACTACGAGACGTGAATGATTTACCAGATAATAAAAAGTTAAAGAAATCTTCCACGATTCTTGTTCCTAATGGCCATCAAACCACATTTGCGCCTACACAAGACTCTGCTATCGCATCAATCGACGAACCCAATGCCCAGGCTATTAATAGCAACCTGACAGCCCTTGCTATAGATATGGCAGGCACTGAAAGCAATGCGAGTGACGACGAGGTGGCGAAGAAAAGCGACATTACCCACGTGGTCAAAAAAGGCGAAGGCTTACAAACTATTGCTAAACGTTATGGCGTCAGTGTTAAGCAAATTATGGCAGCTAACGCCTTAAAAAATATGCATGTCAAAATTGGGCAATCGCTTTCCATAGAAACCACCTCGAAAAAAACCATTCGTACTGCCAATAATAATTCGGTAAATAAAAAGAAAACCTATGTGGTAAAACGCGGTGATACACTCCACAGCATCGCAGAGAGGTTTGACGTGACCTTGATAGAAATCAAACGCTGGAACAAAAACGTCAATTCATATATCCAATCTGGTGATAAATTAACGATAATGCAACAATCAAGCGCTGCCTAGCCAACGTTATAAGGTAGTAAAATAAGCCGTCAAAATATGGTGCCTTTATAAATATGCCAAGCCTCTCCGCTCGACACCTTGCCCATAGAGATCGGCTTATTTCCATTGCATTTATAGTACTTTACTCAGTATTAATTGCCTCTTGTGGTAATTCTGGTCAACAATCCAAATCTGAATTAATCAACTTCAATCAAGATTACCCCCCCATGTCAGGTGGCACCCTCAGAGATGCCATGACAGGCGAGCCTTCTAGCCTGATTTATATGGTCGCCGGAGAATCTGCCTCTGCCAGCATCACAGGCAATATTTTCAATAAGCTGCTTAGATACGATAGGAACCTAGATCTAGAAGGCGAGCTAGTCGAAAGCTGGCAAGTGTCTCAAGACCAGAAAACCATTACTTTCAAACTCAAGCCATACTTGAAATGGGCTGATGGCAAACCACTCACCAGTGCAGATGTATTGTTTACCTGGAAAGCAGTGGTAGATCCGAAACTGGCAAGCCCCTATGCTTCTGATTTCCAGCTGGTGAAAAAAGCTGAGGCACCTAGCCCGCTTATTTTCAGCGTGACTTACGACCAGGCATACGCACCAGCACTGGATAGCTGGGCGGGATTGCAAATTTTGCCTGAACATTTATTAAAGAACCAAGACTTAAACACCACATCGTTCGCCCGTAACCCAATTGGTAGCAGCTATTACAAATTAGATAGCTGGGCGCACGGCGAGAATATTAAGCTCTCGCGCAATCCCAATTCCGTTCTTGGCCAAGCTAAAATAGATAAACTAGTCACTCGCATGATTCCCGATAACTCAGCCCAGTTTTTGGAGTTAATGGCAGACAATATAGACTCTATGGGCTTAGACCCCATCAAGTTCTCACGCATAATTCCAGCCCGACCAGAGTTGCAAAAGAAACTCAATCTCTACAAAGAACTTGGCAACAGCTATACCTACCTTGGTTTTAACCTCAAACACAAACCGTTTGATGATGTCCGCGTACGCAAAGCCATTAATTATGCGATTGATAAACAAGAAATTATTGATGGTGTTTACTTAGGTCTAGGTATCAACATCGCCTCACCTTACAAACCTGGCACGCGTTGGAGCAATCCTAACCTGCAGCCCTACACTTATGACGTTAACAAGGCAAAAGCCTTGCTTAAGGAAGCAGGTTTTTCAGATACTGATGGCGATGGCATCCTGGAAAAAGACGGAAAGCCTTTCGCATTCGAAATCATCACAAACCAAAATAAAGAGCGAGAAAAGTCTGCAGTGCTTATACAGCGCAGGCTTAAGGAAGTCGGTATTGATGTCAAAATCCGCGCCATTGAATGGGCAAGCTTTATTAGCCGATTCATTAAAACTGGTGATTTTGATGTTGTAGTGCTTGGCTGGGGTTTAGGCCTAGACCCGGACCAATACAATATCTGGCATTCCAGCCAGCAAGCACCAGGGAAATTTAATTTTCTCGGTTACCATAACCCTGCGGTGGATAAACTCCTGGAGCAAGGACGGCTAGAACTAAATGCTGACAAGCGTATGAAAATTTATCATGAATTTGCACAAGTATTGCTGGAAGACTGCCCTATCGTTTACTTATCTGCTGGCTATGGGCTTACCGCCATCCATAAACGCGTAAAAGGGATAGATAGTCCTGCGCCACCGGCTGGCGTTGGCTGGAACTCTTATGACTGGTACATTCCCGTACCATTAAGACACAATGAAATATCCGCTAACTAGATTAAGGTATTGAAACTAATCCATGCTTAAATATTTAGTAAGACGCGTGTTATGGATGGTACCTATGCTGGTAGGTATAAGCCTGATTTCGTTCCTGATTATGCACTTGGCACCCGGTGACATTACCAATAACGAGGCCTC
>JACDEP010000185.1 GCA_013816325.1 Methylotenera sp. | reverse complement strand
CAGTACCCCGCTGGTCAGGACGGATACTTAAGTTGTAAACAAATGCTGCATTGTAAGGCTCTGCATTGGGAGCATTTGAGAATCCATCAAATGTTTGCGGAAAGCCGAGTTTGTTGGTGGGACTGAACCAACCCCGTCGCCAGCTTGCTAATCCTATGAGCTCTTTATGCAGCCAGAGGCCAAGCATGAAGTGTCCGCACTCAAACCGCTTTGAAAGTGTTGGGCGACTTGCCTGTATAGACGCTGGCCAAGCAGTGTGCTCGTAACGAGAAACAGCTTCAAGATCATCAAAGTCAAGTCTGGTTATTACCCAGTCTTTTTCCGGAGGGCTTAAATGTTTTTTGGGGACTGAAATCACGTAAAATCATAGCATGGAGTACGTTGTTGGAATGCAATGCATCTTAATATGACCCGGTAAGGTAAGGGCTAATGGTAGCTTTTAATTATGGATAATAAGTTAGAGCTGGCGGTAAATGCAGCATTATCTGGCGATTGGCATGCTGCGCATAATATCGCCCAAGATAGGGAAGAGGACGACGCGTATTGGCTGCATGCCATATTGCACAAAATCGAGGGCGATCAATGGAACAGTAAATACTGGTATGTCCGAAGTGCTGGACGTCACTATGAGGATTTTACTGATGCTACTCAAGAATTAAAGGCATTGCTAAAACAGTTACAGAACCACACTCAGAAATAAAAAACCCCACAAAAGTGGGTTTTTTTCTTACTCGAATAGATCTTTAACTTTATCTACCCACGATTTATTACGTGGGCTATGTTTGCCGGCATCAGCTTGTGTGCTATTGTCAAATTCACGCAACAGTTTCTTTTGGTGCTCAGTCAATTTTACTGGCGTTTCCACCACTACGTGCACCATCAAATCGCCTTGGTCGCTGGAGCGAAGCGGTTTGATTCCTTTACCGCGCAATCTGAACACAGCACCAGTTTGAGTTTCTGCTGGGATCTTCATCTTTGCCGAGCCGCCCAATGTTGGTACTTCAATTTCGCCACCCAAGGCCGCAGTGCTGAAGCTAATTGGCATTTCACAATGCAGATTTCCGCCATCGCGCTGGAAAATCTCATGTTCTTTTAAATGCACCACTACGTATAAATCGCCCGTCGGTCCTCCATTAACGCCAGCTTCGCCTTCGCCTGATAAACGTATTCTGTCGCCTTCATCCACACCCGCAGGGATCTTGACCGATAGCGTTTTATTTTGTTTAACGCGGCCTGCACCATGGCAAGTGTTACATTTATCGTCTTCCCTGATGACTTTGCCGGTGCCATGGCATTTGGGACAAGTTTGCTGAACAGAGAAAAATCCTTGTTGCATGCGTACTTGGCCATGGCCGTTACAGGTGGTACAAGTTACTGGGGATTTTCCCGATTTAGCGCCTGAACCTTTACAGGTTTCACAGCTGGCTTGCACTGGAATGCGTATCTTGGTTTCCGTGCCTTTTGCCGCTTCTTCCAAAGAGACTTCCATGTTGTAGCGCAAATCTGCACCCCGATACACGTTGCTGCGTTGGCCACGTGCGCCGCCACCGAAGATGTCGCCGAAAATATCACCGAATGCATCACCAAAGCCTGCGCCGCCAAAACCGCCAGCTCCACCACCCATGCTTGGGTCTACACCAGCATGGCCATACTGATCATAGGCAGCGCGTTTTTGGTCGTCAGACAGCATTTCGTAAGCTTCTTTAGCTTCTTTGAATTGCTCTTCTGCTTTAGGGTTATCCGGATTACGGTCAGGATGGTACTTCATCGCAAGTTTGCGATAGGATTTTTTAATATCCTCACTAGACGCATCTTTGTTAACGCCTAGTATTTCGTAATAGTCTTTTTTTGCAGCCATTTTTTATCCAAATGCTTGAGTGAACTGTTTAATAAGGCATAGACAAAAGCCACGATGTCGTGGCTCTTGTTTTGCATATTCTAACCTTTATTACACACTTTTAAAGTTAGTCTTTTTTCACTTCTTCAAACTCTGCATCTACTACTTCAGCGTCTACCGTTTTTTCACCCTGAGGTTGTTGAGCACTTTCCGTGTTGGCTTGTGCTTGTTGCTCAGCATAAACTTTTTCACCGAGTTTTTGTGAAGCTTCCATTAATGTATTGGTTTTAGCTTCAATGGTGTCTTTGTCATCTGCTTTCATGGCTTCTTCAACTTCTTTCAGCGCATTTTCAATCGCTTCTTTTTCAGTAGCGTCTAGTTTGTCGCCATGTTCAGCCAATGATTTTTTCACGGAGTGAACCATGCCATCCGCAGCATTACGTGCGTCTACAAGCTCGCGTAATTTGCGATCTTCCTCAGCATATTTAACTGCATCTTCTTCCATTTGCTGAATCTCAGCTTCAGATAAGCCACTGTTCGCCTTAATGGTGATCTTGTTCTCTTTGCCTGTAGCTTTATCTTTTGCAGATACATGCAAGATACCGTTAGCATCAATATCAAAAGTCACTTCAATTTGCGGGGTACCGCGTGGTGCCGGTGGAATATCACTCAAGTTGAATTGACCTAAGCTCTTATTGCCAGAGGCCATTTCACGCTCACCTTGTAGCACTTGAATAGTCACAGCATTTTGGTTGTCATCGGCGGTTGAGAACACTTGTGCTGCCTTAGTTGGAATCGTGGTGTTTTTCTTGATAAGTTTAGTCATCACGCCGCCTAATGTTTCAATACCTAATGACAATGGCGTTACGTCTAAAAGCAATACGTCTTTTACATCACCTTGCAATACGCCACCTTGAATCGCTGCACCTACTGCAACTGCTTCATCAGGGTTTACGTCTTTACGTGGTTCTTTACCAAATATCTCTTTAACTTTTTCTTGTACTTTAGGCATACGGCTTTGGCCGCCCACTAAAATCACGTCAGTAATATCTTCAATCTTAACGCCTGCATCTTTAATCGCTGTGCGGCAAGGTGCAATGGTACGCTCAATCAGGTCATCAACTAAAGACTCTAATTTTGCACGGGTGATTTTCACCACTAAATGCTTAGGCCCCGTTGCATCGGCAGTGATGTACGGCAAGTTCACTTCGGTTTGCTGTGCACCTGATAGTTCGATTTTGGCTTTTTCCGCAGCTTCTTTCAGGCGTTGTTTGGCCAACAGGTCATTGCGCAAGTCTAAACCATTTTCTTTCTTGAACTCATCAGCCAAGAAGTCTATCAAGCGGTTATCGAAATCTTCACCACCTAAAAATGTATCCCCATTGGTTGAAAGTACTTCAAACTGATGTTCGCCATCGATGGTGGAGATTTCGATGATGGAAACGTCGAATGTGCCGCCGCCTAAGTCATACACAGCGATTTTGCGATCACCTTCTTGTTTGTCTAAACCAAACGCTAGTGCAGCAGCTGTCGGTTCGTTGATGATACGTTTAACATCCAGCCCCGCAATACGACCCGCATCTTTAGTGGCTTGGCGTTGGCTATCGTTAAAGTAAGCTGGCACGGTAATGACGGCCTCCGTTACTTCTTCACCTAGATAATCTTCCGCCGTTTTTTTCATTTTTCGTAATACTTCAGCAGAGATTTGCGGTGGTGCCATTTTCTGGCCGCGCACTTCTACCCATGCATCACCGTTATCCGCTTTAGCAATGGTGTACGGC
>JACDEP010000072.1:9784-10854 GCA_013816325.1 Methylotenera sp. | reverse complement strand
GTCACATTGATTGCACCGATCGCCATGGAAGACGGCTTACGCTTCGCGATTCGTGAAGGTGGCCGTACCGTTGGTGCTGGTGTCGTTGCTAAGATCATTGAATAAATTTTAGTGGTAAAACGAGAAGCTACGCTAACAACCCAGCGTAGCTTTTTGAGTTGTAAGCGACAGGCCAATAGCTCAATTGGTAGAGTATCGGTCTCCAAAACCGAAGGTTGGGGGTTCGAGACCCTCTTGGCCTGCCAAAATTCGATGTAAGGTTTCTTGCTGCATGGAAGCCTAGTGGTAAATTAGTCACTATTAAAGTGAATATATTAAGTAGATTATGGTCAATAAAATTAAGTTATTAGTGGCGTTTTTGCTGCTTGTTGCGGGGATAACTGGTTTTTATCTGTTAGCAGATAAGCCCACTGTATTGCGCATACTTGCGGTGTTGGCGGGCTTGGGTGCTTCTATCGCTGTGCTTTGGACTACGCCTATCGGTCAGCAATCGCTGGGTTTTATTGGTGAGTCTGTTGTTGAGGCTCGCAAGGTAGTATGGCCAACTCGTAAAGAGACGATACAAACGACTACAGTCGTATTTGTATTGGTAGTCATTATGGCTGCATTTCTGGCGGTGGTGGATATTGGATTCGCTTATATGGTGCAATGGTTAATGGGGCGCGCGTAATGAGTATGAAATGGTACGCGGTACAAGCCTTTTCAGGCTTTGAGAAATCAGTACAAAAAGGTATAGAAGAGCGTGTAACGCGCTCTGGCCTACAAGATCAATTCGGGCAAATTTTGGTCCCAATTGAAGAGGTCATTGAGATGAAGGCGGGTCAGAAGACAATTTCTGAACGCAAGTTGTATCCAGGTTATGTGCTGGTGCAAATGGCAATGACAGATGAAAGCTGGCACTTGGTGAAAAGTACACCACGTGTTACTGCATTTATCGGTGGGAGTGCACAAAAGCCTACGCCAATTAAAGACAAAGAAGTCGATATCATCCTTCAACGTATTGATGATAGTAAAAGTAATCCCATCCAGAAACTTACCTTTGAAAAAGGTGAGTCTGTTCGCGTTATTGA
>JACDEP010000072.1:0-9774 GCA_013816325.1 Methylotenera sp. | reverse complement strand
CATTTAAAGACTTCTCTGGCAATGTTGAAGATATCAACTATGAGAAAAGCAAATTACGCGTTTCTGTAGTGATCTTTGGTCGCTCAACCCCGGTTGAGCTGGACTTTAGTCAGATTGAAAAAGAAGTTTAATCAAACCCTGTTATTGGTTTGGTAGTAGGCATTAGTAGTAAGTAGTATTTTTTAACGGGGAGCTTTTGTTTAAGCGTTTGTACCCACATTAGGAGTGTTTGAAAATGGCAAAGAAAGTTATTGGCTATATCAAACTGCAGATCCCTGCAGGTAAAGCCAACCCAAGTCCACCAGTAGGCCCAGCGTTAGGTCAACGCGGTCTTAACATCATGGAATTCTGTAAAGCGTTTAACGCTGCAACTCAAGGTGTAGAGCCTGGCTTGCCAATTCCAGTAGTGATTACAGCATTTGCTGATAAGAGCTTCACATTTGTGATGAAAACGCCTCCGGCGACTATTTTAATCAAAAAAGCAGCGAAGATCGAAAAAGGTTCACCACGTCCACATACTGACAAAGTTGGCAAAATTACTCGCAAACAAGCTGAGGAAATTGCAACAACTAAGATGCCTGACTTAACAGCGGCAGATATGGATGCAGCAGTGCGTACCATTGCTGGTAGTGCACGCAGCATGGGTATTGAAGTGGAGGGTGTATAACATGGCTAAAAGAATTGACGCGCTACGCGCAAAAATAGACCGTAACAAACTTTATCCTGTTACTGAAGGTCTTACTCTAGTTAAAGAAAACGCAACTGCGAAATTCAATGAATCTGTTGATGCGGTGATCAATCTAGGTATTGATGCACGTAAATCAGACCAATTGGTTCGTGGTGCTTTGGTATTGCCGAACGGTACAGGTAAAACAACACGTGTTGCTGTGTTTGCACAAGGTGCACAAGCTGAAGCGGCTAAAGCTGCTGGTGCTGACATCGTTGGTTTTGAAGATTTGGCTGAACAAGTAAAAAACGGTATGTTAGATTTTGATGTGGCGATTGCTACACCAGATGCAATGCGTATCGTTGGTGCGCTTGGTCAAATATTGGGCCCACGTGGTCTAATGCCAAACCCAAAAGTGGGTACTGTAACGCCTGATGCTGCTACTGCGGTTAAAAACGCTAAAGCTGGTCAAGTGCAATACCGTACTGACAAAGGCGGCATCGTGCATTGCACTATCGGTCGTGCTTCTTTCACTATCGAGCAATTGCAAGGTAACTTGGCGGCACTGGTTGAAGCTTTGAATAAAGCTAAGCCAGCATCAACCAAAGGTGTTTACCTGAAAAAATTATCCGTATCTAGCACCATGGGTGCTGGCGTACGTGTAGATCAAGCAAGTTTAACTGCTTAATCAAAAGTTGTTTGGGCATGGCTTAGCGCCTTGCCGACAAAGGGCTTTGGGCTCGCTGGATGTTTGATTGATTGAAAAATTGTTTAAACAAATGGCGAGGTTATCAAAGACCGTAGGTGTCTTAAAGCTTTATAGCGGTGGACTTAATGTAAGTGCTTTAAGGTGGGTGAAGAAATTGAAGTTGATTTCGACCTCTGCTTTAAATGACCTGAACCCTACGCAGATGGCGTCACCCTAAACAGGAATAGTAGCTCCTGATGAAAGGTCGCCGTGAAATGGTTTTTATGATTCTTAATGAATGATAAAGGCTGATTTTGTTTAATGAGTTAATTTAATTGATTAAACAAAGATTCTAACGGAAGGAGAAAAGACCTTGAGTCTAAATCTTACAGAAAAAAAAGAAGTAGTTGCTGAAGTTAGCGCACAAGTTGCACAAGCTCAGGCAATTGTTCTTGCTGAGTACCGTGGCATGGGCGTTGCTGACATGACCGTCCTGCGCTCAGAAGCTAGAAAATCAGGTGTGTTTCTACGTGTATTGAAAAATACACTGGTACGTCGTGCCGTTGAAGGTACACCTTTTTCTGCTTTAGCAGACAGTATGGTAGGCCCTTTGGTGTTTGGTATTTCTACAGACCCAGTTGCCGCTGCAAAAGTATTGAACAATTTTGCTAAAGCTAACGACAAGTTCGTTATCAAAGCTGGTGCGATTCCAAACCAATTGATGGACGTTGCTGGCGTACAAGCCTTGGCATCTACATTAAGTCGTGAAGAGTTGCTTGCTAAATTTGCGCGTACGCTCAACGAAGTGCCAACCAAATTCGCTCGCGCGATGGCGGCAATTCGTGATGCAAAAGAAGCAGCTTAATTCATTAACTACATTATTTAATTTTAGGAAATATTCAAAATGGCAATTACAAATGCAGACATCTTAGATGCAGTAGCAAAAATGTCAGTTTTAGATTTGACAGCGTTCATTAAAGAAATCGAAGAAAAATTTGGCGTATCAGCAGCTGCAGTAGCAGTTTCAGCAGGTGCAGGTGCAGGTGCAGCTCCAGCTGCAGCGGCAGAGCAAACTGAATTCAACGTGATCTTATTAGCAGCTGGCGAAAGCAAAGTGAACGTAATTAAAGCAGTTCGCGAATTGACAGCTTTAGGTTTGAAAGAAGCGAAAGACTTAGTTGATGGCGCACCAAAAGCAATTAAAGAAGGTGTTTCAAAAGCTGATGCTGACGCAGCATTGAAAAAATTGATCGAAGCTGGTGCAACTGGCGAAATCAAATAAGACATAAGTCTTTGTGTTTTGGGCTGACGGGAAACCGTCAGCCTTATGCATTTCTAGCGCTATGGTTTGTAACAAATTGTAATCAATGAAATGTAGTAGTTCCCTTCAGTTTTAGCTAACTGAGGTTAGAGGTGAAAATACTTACGTAATGGATGTAGTGCAAAAAAGTATTTTAATTTCTGCCCTCAAAATATATAGGAGATGCAATGAGCTATTCCTTCACCGAAAAAAAACGCCTGCGTAAAAGTTTTGCCAAGCGCGAAAGTGTGCAAGAAGTTCCATATTTGCTCGCGATGCAGTTAGAGTCTTATGCTGCTTTTTTACAAGCCAATACCCCTGCGGACAAGCGCACTGAAGATGGTTTGCAATCAACTTTTAGTTCCGTTTTCCCTATCGTCAGTCATTCCGGTAATGCCCGCTTAGATTACGTCAGTTATCAGCTGGGTGCCGAGCCGTTTGATGTGAAAGAATGCCAGCAACGTGGTTTAACTTACGCAGCGCCATTGCGCGTTAAAGTGCGTTTGACCATCATGGACAAAGAGGCTTCAAAGCCAACCGTTAAAGAAGTGAAAGAGCAAGAAGTGTACATGGGCGAATTACCGCTTATGACCGAAAACGGCTCATTCGTGATTAACGGTACAGAGCGTGTGATTGTGTCACAGCTGCACCGTAGCCCAGGCGTGTTCTTTGAGCATGATCGTGGTAAAACACATAGCTCCGGTAAGTTGCTATTCTCAGCACGTATTATTCCTTACCGTGGCTCATGGTTAGACTTTGAGTTCGATCCTAAAGATTACCTATATTTCCGCGTCGATCGCCGTCGTAAGATGCCAATCACCATTTTGCTTAAAGCATTGGGTTATACACCGGAACAGATATTAGAAACATTCTACGATTTCGATACATTCCACATCGGTAAAAAAGGCGTGGAGTTCGAAGTGGTGCCTGAGCGTTTGCGTGGTGAAGTGGCTAAATTCGACATCGTTGCGAAAAACGGTGAAGTGCTAGTCGCTAAAGACAAACGTATCACAGTGAAACATATCCGTGATATGGAAAAAGCTAACGTGAGCAAAATTGCCGTGCCACAAGACTTTATTTTGGGTCGCGCGCTAACTAACAACATCGTTGATAAAGAGACTGGTGAGGTGGTTGCGAACGCCAATGATGAAATCACCGAATCATTGTTAGAAAAATTGGTTGATGCCAACATAGACAAAATTAATACGCTTTATTCTAATGATTTGGATCATGGGGACTATATTTCACAAACATTGCGTATTGATGAAATTCCAGACCAATACAGCGCACGTGTAGCGATCTATCGCATGATGCGTCCAGGCGAGCCGCCAACTGAAGATGCAGTACAGGCTTTATTTGAAGGCTTGTTCTTCAATCCTGACCGCTATGATTTGTCACGCGTAGGTCGTATGAAATTCAACCGGCGTGCCTTCCCTGAAAAAGCGGAAGAGCGTCAATCAAACTGGATTCGTAAATTCTACGAAGCTGCCGGCCCACGTGGTGCGGAAGGTGCTAACGTACTTTCAAATGAAGATATCTTGGCTGTAATCGGCGTGTTGTTAGAGTTACGCAATGGCCGTGGCGAGATCGATGATATCGACCATTTAGGAAATCGTCGTATTCGATCAGTAGGCGAGTTGGCTGAAAACCAATTCCGTGCTGGTCTAGTCCGTGTAGAGCGCGCTGTTAAAGAGCGTTTGTCACAAGCTGAATCTGATAACCTGATGCCGCATGACTTGATCAATGCCAAACCGGTATCTAGCGCGATTCGTGAGTTCTTTGGTTCAAGTCAATTGTCTCAGTTCATGGATCAAACTAATCCGTTGTCTGAAATCACGCATAAACGCCGCGTTTCAGCTTTAGGCCCAGGTGGCTTGACACGTGAACGTGCTGGCTTTGAAGTACGTGACGTGCACTCAACCCATTACGGTCGCGTATGTCCAATCGAAACACCGGAAGGTCCGAACATTGGCTTGATCAACTCATTGGCCTTATACGCCCGTACCAATGAGTATGGATTTCTGGAAACACCGTATCGCCGGGTTGAAGGTAACAAAGTATCTGACACCATTGACTATCTCTCTGCGATTGAAGAGAGTCAGTACATGATTGCGCAGGCAAACACTGAGTTAGATACAAAAAATATGTTCACGGATGACCTGATCTCATCACGTTATCATAATGAATTTACCATGACGCAACCTGGTCGCGTACAGTATATGGACGTAGCTCCTGGTCAAATTGTGTCTGTTGCCGCTTCACTGATTCCATTCTTGGAACACGATGATGCGAACCGTGCATTGATGGGTGCAAACATGCAGCGTCAAGCGGTACCATGCCTACGTGCTGAAAAAGCCGTGGTAGGTACTGGTATTGAGCGTACGGTAGCGGTTGACTCTGGTACAACTGTCCAAGCACGTCGGGGCGGTGTGGTGGATTACATCGACTCAGGACGTATCGTGGTACGTGTGAATGATGATGAAGCAAAGGCCGGTGAAGTTGGTGTAGATATTTACAACTTAACCAAATATACGCGCTCTAACCAAAACACGAACATCAACCAACGTCCATTGGTGAAAGTAGGTGATAAATTAGTGCGCGGTGACGTGATTGCCGATGGTGCATCAACAGACATGGGTGAATTGGCGCTTGGCCAGAATATGCTGGTAGGCTTTATGCCTTGGAACGGCTATAACTACGAGGACTCTATACTTATTTCTGAGCGCGTAGTAGCAGATGACCGTTACACATCAATCCATATCGAAGAGCTGTCAGTCGTAGCACGTGATACTAAATTAGGTGCCGAAGAAATCACACAAGATATCTCGAACCTAAGTGAGCGTATGTTAGGTCGTTTGGACGAGACGGGTATTATCTATATCGGTGCAGAAGTTGAGTCTGGCGATGTATTGGTAGGCAAAGTAACACCTAAAGGTGAAACGCAACTGACACCAGAAGAAAAATTGCTACGTGCGATTTTTGGTGAAAAAGCATCTGACGTTAAAGATACTTCATTGCGCGTGCCTTCAGGCATGAGCGGTACGGTGATTGACGTGCAAGTGTTTACCCGGGAAGGTATTGACCGCGACTCACGTGCACAGCAAATTATTGATGACCAGCTCTCACACTACAAACAAGATTTGGCTGACCAGATGCGTATCGTGGAAGACGATGCATTTGGTCGTATCCGTCGCTTGATTGAAGGTAAAGTCGCAACCGGTGGACCTAACAAGCTTAAAAAGGGCGAAACCCTAACCGCTGCGTATTTAGAAGCCGTTGGTCGTTACGACTGGTTCGATATTCGCTTATCAGATGAAGAAGCAGCACGCCAATTAGAGCAGTTGAAAGACAGCTTGGCACAAGCGCGTGTGGAGTTCGACAGCCGTTTTGAAGAGAAAAAACGTAAATTGACGCAAGGCGATGAATTGCCACCTGGCGTACAAAAAATGGTTAAGGTTTACCTGGCTGTTAAACGCCGTATCCAGCCTGGCGACAAGATGGCTGGTCGTCACGGTAACAAGGGGGTGATCTCAAAAATCTGTCCGGTAGAAGATATGCCACACATGGCAGACGGTACACCTTTAGACATCGTGTTGAACCCATTAGGCGTTCCATCACGTATGAACATCGGTCAGATTTTAGAGACTCACTTAGGCTGGGCTGCTAAAGGTCTTGGTCATCGTATCGGCGAAATGCTGAAAGCGGAAACAAAAGTGGCTGAGATTCGCAAATTCTTGGATCAAATCTACAACGACAGCACCGGCAAGAAAGAAGACATCAAGTCTTTTTCAGATGTTGAAGTGATTGAATTGGCGAAAAACTTAGTAGACGGCGTGCCGTTCGCAACACCGGTATTTGACGGCGCTGCTGAGTCAGATATCAAGGCAATGCTTGATTTAGCATTCCCGGACAATGACCCACGTACTAAACAGCTACAATTCTTTGCGGGTAAAACGCAAGTACGCTTATTTGATGGTCGTACCGGCGACGCTTTCGAGCGTCCGGTCACAGTAGGCTATATGCACGTACTAAAATTGCATCACTTGGTTGATGACAAGATGCATGCACGTTCAACAGGTCCATATTCATTGGTCACCCAGCAACCATTGGGCGGCAAAGCGCAATTCGGTGGCCAACGTTTCGGTGAGATGGAGGTTTGGGCGCTAGAAGCATACGGTGCTTCATATACCTTGCAAGAGATGCTGACTGTGAAGTCTGATGACGTTCAGGGCCGTACCAAAGTATATGAAAATATTGTTAAAGGCGAACACAAAATCGATGCCGGCATGCCGGAATCATTTAACGTGTTGGTGAAAGAAATTCGTTCACTTGCTATCGACATCGATTTAGACCGTAATTAAGGAGAATTCACATGAAAGCTCTATTAGACTTATTCAAACAGGTAACGCAAGAAGAAGAGTTTGACGCGATTAAGATCGCGTTGGCTTCACCTGAAAAAATCCGTTCATGGTCATATGGCGAAGTTAAGAAGCCAGAGACGATCAACTACCGTACATTCAAGCCTGAACGTGATGGCTTGTTTTGTGCAAAAATCTTTGGCCCTATCAAAGATTACGAGTGCTTATGCGGTAAATACAAACGTTTAAAACATCGCGGTGTAATCTGTGAAAAATGTGGCGTTGAAGTGACGTTATCCAAAGTGCGGCGTGAGCGTATGGGTCACATCGATCTAGCATCTCCAGTTGCACACATTTGGTTCTTGAAGTCATTACCAAGCCGTTTAGGTATGGTATTGGATATCGCTTTGCGCGATATCGAGCGTGTATTGTATTTTGAAGCATTCATCGTTGTAGATCCTGGCATGACGCCACTCACACGCGGCCAATTACTGACCGAAGACGACTACTTGGCAAAAGTAGAAGAGTACGGTGATGAATTCAATGCGGTGATGGGTGCTGAAGCGGTGCGCGA
Source organism: Methylotenera sp. (assembly GCA_013816325.1). Classification (GTDB taxonomy): domain Bacteria; phylum Pseudomonadota; class Gammaproteobacteria; order Burkholderiales; family Methylophilaceae; genus Methylotenera. The sequence continues at coordinate 2,187 of JACDEP010000072.1, read as the reverse complement.
ATTGTTACGCACGATGAACATCGAAAACGAAATCGTTCAATTGCGCCAAGACTTAGGTGCAACCGGTTCTGAAGCGAAAATCAAGAAAATCGCTAAACGCTTGAAAGTATTGGAAGCATTCCAAAAATCTGGCATCAAACCAGAGTGGATGATTCTTGAAATCTTGCCAGTGTTGCCACCAGAGCTACGTCCATTAGTACCATTGGATGGCGGCCGTTTTGCAACATCAGATTTGAACGATTTATATCGCCGCGTGATTAACCGTAACAACCGTTTGAAACGCTTGTTAGAGTTAAAAGCACCAGAAATCATCGTACGTAACGAAAAACGCATGTTACAAGAGGCAGTGGATTCGCTGTTAGACAATGGTCGTCGCGGTAAAGTGATGACAGGCGCTAACAAACGTCCATTAAAATCTTTGGCTGACATGATCAAGGGTAAGGGCGGTCGTTTCCGTCAGAACTTGCTCGGTAAACGTGTTGATTACTCAGGCCGTTCAGTGATTGTGGTGGGTCCACAATTGAAACTCCATCAATGCGGTTTACCGAAAAAAATGGCCTTGGAACTGTTCAAGCCATTCATCTTCCATAAATTGGAAGTGTTAGGTTTAGCGACAACCATTAAAGCTGCGAAGAAAAAAGTTGAAGAGGAGGGTCCGGAAGTTTGGGACATCTTGGAAGATGTGATTCGCGAGCATCCAGTATTATTGAACCGTGCGCCTACATTGCACCGTTTAGGTATTCAGGCATTTGAACCTATCCTGATTGAAGGTAAAGCGATTCAATTACATCCGTTAGTTTGTGCGGCATTCAACGCCGACTTTGACGGTGACCAAATGGCGGTTCACGTTCCATTGTCTCTAGAAGCGCAAATGGAAGCACGTACTTTGATGTTGGCTTCAAACAATGTGTTATCACCTGCAAACGGCGAACCAATTATTGTTCCATCACAAGATATCGTCTTGGGTCTTTACTACATGACGCGCGACAAAGTTGCTGCGCGTGGTGAAGGCATGCGTTTTGCTGACGTAAAAGAAGTGCAACGTGTGTACGATCAAGGCTTGATTGATTTGCATGCAAAAATTACAGTGCGTATTAAAGAATACGATTTGGATCTAAACGGTGTTAAAACCGAAAGAACCACACGTTATGAAACTACTGTGGGCCGTGCCTTGCTATCAGACATTTTGCCAGCCGGATTACCATTTAGCTTTATTGACAAAGCATTGAAAAAGAAAGAAATTTCAAAACTTATCAACGCTAGCTTCCGTAAAGTGGGCATCCGTGAAACAGTAATTTTCGCTGATAAATTGATGTACACAGGGTACTCATACGCGACTAAAGCGGGTATCTCCATTTCAATCAACGATATGTTGGTTCCACCAGAAAAAGAGCAATTGATTGCAGCAGCTGACGCTGAAGTGAAAGAAATTGAAGACCAGTACGTATCAGGCTTGGTAACGCAAGGTGAACGCTACAACAAAGTAGTAGATATCTGGGGCCGTGCCGGTGACAAAGTGGCAGATGCTATGATGAAACAACTGCGTGAGGAGCCAGTATTAGACGCCGATGGTAAGCAAGCCAAGGATAAAGATGGCAAGCCAATGCGCCAGGAATCTTTCAACGCCATTTACATGATGGCCGACTCCGGTGCCCGTGGTTCTGCAGCTCAGGTGCGTCAGTTAGCCGGTATGCGTGGCCTGATGGCGAAACCAGATGGTTCTATCATTGAAACTCCGATTAAAGCGAACTTCCGTGATGGCTTAAATGTATTGCAATACTTTATTTCTACTCATGGGGCTCGTAAGGGTCTAGCCGATACGGCATTGAAAACAGCCAACTCAGGTTACCTGACGCGTCGTTTAGTCGATGTAACGCAAGACTTAGTTGTGACCGAGCATGATTGCGGTACGGTCGACGGTTTAGTAACTAAAGCCCTAGTTAAAGGCGGTGAAGTTATTGAGCCATTGCATGATCGTATTTTGGGTCGTACCACAGCTTTAGATATCATTCATCCAGAATCGCAAGAAGTAGTCTACCCAGCCGGTACATTGTTGACCGAAGATGAAGTTGAGCACATTGATTCACTGGGTGTGGATGAAGTGAAAGTGCGTACAGCACTGACTTGCGATACTCGTTATGGTATTTGCGCTAAATGTTATGGCCGTGACCTAGGTCGCGGTAAGCT
>JACDEP010000184.1 GCA_013816325.1 Methylotenera sp. | reverse complement strand
AGCTATCGGTACGCAGCTGGGTAATGACTTTGCGAATATGCAAAATGCCAATGATTTCTTCGTGTTCACCTTGGCGTATCGGCAGGCGGGTGTGATGGCTGCTGGAAATATGCTGGAGGATATTTTCCAATGACGTGTCAAAGTCTATGCTTTCCACCAAGGTGTGAGCCGTCATCACGTCATCTACGGTAATTTTTTCCAGGTCGAAAAGATTGAGCAGAATAGCCCGGTGTTTTTTGGGAATGAAATGCCCGGAGTCCGTAACGATGCTGCGCAACTCTTCCATAGTGAGTGCGTGCGTAGGGTCATCAAAATTCACTTTTACCCTTAGTATTTTGAGTAAAGCGCCAACAAAAAGGTTAATAAACCAGACTATCGGATATAAGACTTTAAGCAGCGGATAAAGCACATAGCTACATAAAATGCCTAATTTTTCTGGGTAAGCCGCGGCAATCACTTTAGGAGATATTTCGCTGAATACCAGAATAGCGAATGTCACAGATAGGGTGCCAGACATCAATATCCATTCACCTTCGCCAAATAACTCTACGGTGATTAGCGTGACTAAGGTGGCAGAAGCCGCATTGGCAAAGTTATTACAGAGCAGGATCACACCAAGCAGCTTATCGGTTTTTGCCAATAGGGCGCTGGCCATGCGGGCACCGCGGTTGCCTTCTTTAACCAAGTGCCGCAATCGATAACGATTGAGCGACATCAGGCTGGTTTCAGCGATAGAGAAAAAACCAGAAATAAGCAGCAATAAGGCAAGAGTACCTAGTTGCCAGGAAATGGGAACATTATCCAATGAGTGATGTGTTGATAATCAAGATGTTAAGAGTGTAAAGGGAGCAGGGTGACTAATCAAGCACGCTGAACACACTGGCAATATCAGCATGTGTGTTCAGCTAGCTTCTTAATTGATCTAGTTGGTTTGCTTGGTTAAGGTGCAGCTTCCAAACCTTCTTTAGCGTCTTTCTTGTCGCCTTCTTTTTTCTCGACATCGCCGATCAGGTTGGCACGGTTTACACCTAGCCACATGGCGATTGGGCAAGCGACCAATACAGAAGAGTAGATACCGAACAAGATGCCGATAGTCAGTGCTAAAGCAAAGTTATGCAGTACCTCACCGCCGAATAACAGCATAGAACCCACCATGGTTTGCGTCATCAAGTGGGTGATGACGGTACGTGACATGGTGCGGGTAATCGCGTTATCAATAACCTGTACCACTGAAGCTTTACGCATTTTTCTAAAGTTTTCGCGTACCCGGTCGAATACCACTACAGATTCGTTCACAGAGTAGCCTAGCACCGCTAGAATCGCCGCGAGTACGGTTAGGTTGAATTCCCACTGGAAGAATGCAAAGAAGCCCAGGATGATTACCACGTCATGCATATTGGCGATGATCGCTGCAACAGCAAAGCGCCATTCAAAACGTAGCCAGAGATACAACACAATGCCCACACAGACAAAGAATAACGCTAGGCCACCATTGGCATAAAGTTCATCGCCGACTTGGGCGCCAACAGATTCCACACGACGTACTTCAGCAGTTGCATCTGCGCCGACTAAAGCGCCTTTTACTTGCTCAGAAAGTTGCGATACGGATAAACCAGGTTTAACTGGTAAGCGAATCAATACATCATGGCTAGAACCGAAGTTCTGTACCGTGGCTTCTTTCAAGCCTATGCTATCTACCGCTTTACGTACGCTATCAAGATCAGCCGCTTTCGGATAGTTTACTTCCATGACGGTGCCGCCAGTGAAATCTACCCCAAAATTCAAGCCGCGATGCGCTAAAAAGAAAACTGCCAGTATGAAGGTTACCAATGAAATCGCCGTAGTCAGGCGACCGTAACTCATAAAGGGAATATCTTTTTTTATTCTAAATAATTCCATAATGTGTGCTCTAAAGTTCTTTTGAATAAGTCGTTAAATTACGTATTTACTTAGCTTTGTAAATCTGGCCGATTGAAAGTTTGTCTAGCTTGCGACGGTAGCCGTAAATGATATTCACAATCGCACGCGATACCAGCACCGCACTGAACATCGAAGTCAGGATACCAAGTACGTGAACGACCGCAAAGCCTTTGATAGGACCCGTACCGAACATAAATAACGCAAGGCCGGCAATCAATGTTGTGACGTTGGAGTCTAAAATCGTATCGAATGCACGGTCGTAGCCGGCATGGATGCTAGCTTGTGGCGTATTTCCGTTACGTAGCTCTTCACGCACACGTTCATTAATCAATACGTTGGCATCAATCGCCATCCCCAGTGCCAAGGCAATCGCAGCTAAGCCTGGTAAAGTCAATGTAGCCTGCAGCATGGATAACAAGGCAACTAATAATAATAAGTTGATAGCGAGTGCTGCCACAGATACCACACCGAATACCATGTAGTAGAACATCATCATCACGGCAATCGCCGCGAACCCCCACAGCGTTGAATGCACGCCACGGGTGATGTTGTCTTGTCCCATGCTAGGGCCAACCGTACGTTCTTCGACGATATCCATAGGTGCGGCAAGCGCCCCGGCGCGTAGCAGCAATGAGATATCCGTCGCCTCTTGCGTGTTGGCCATACCGGAGATTTGTACGCGGCCTCCGCCGATTTCCTCATTGATCACCGGTGCGGTAATCACTTCGGTATTGCCTTTTTCAATGAGCAATATCGCCATGCGTTTACCGACGTTTTCACGGGTCACTTGCTGGAACACTCGCGCCCCGCGGCCATCCAATGTAACGTTAACAATCGATTGGCCGGTTTGATTGTTCACGCCCGGACCGGCATCGGTAATGTAATCGCCGGTCAGTACTACGTTCTTTTTAACCAGGATGGCACGACCTTCACGGTCTTTAAAGACTTCGTCACCCAATGGCGCCTGGCCATTAGCCGCTTTTTCCATGGTTGCGGCATCGTTTTTTTCTTCATCTACCATGCGGATTTCCAAGGTCGCAGTACGACCCAGGATTTCTTTGGCTTTCGCCGTATCTTGCACACCAGGTAATTGCACAACCACGCGATCAGACCCTTGTTGCTGGATGATAGGTTCAGCCACGCCTAATTCATTAATGCGGTTATGCAGAGTCTGGATGTTTTGTTTCAAAGCAAAATCCTGGATGCGCTTTTGTTCAACCGGGCTTAATGTCGCACTCAATAGCTTGTCTTGGCCGCTGGCAGATTCAGTCAGCGTTAAGTTAGGGAACTCCTTGCTGATAATAGTGCGGGCCTTTACCAACTCTTTGGCATCGCTGAACCTAATTTGTACTTGTTGACCTTCACGCGTTACGCCAATGTAAGAAATGCGTTCTTTACGTAATGAAGTCCTGAAATCGCCTACAAAGCGTTCGGCAGCTTTATCCAGCGCAGCTTTCATGTCAACCTGCAACAAGAAATGTACGCCACCACGTAAGTCCAAACCTAAATACATAGGTTTGGCACCGATGCTATGCAACCAGTTAGGTGTGCGTGATAACAGGTTTAACGCAACCGTGTAATCCTTGCCTAGGCTATTTTGCAGAATATCTTTGGCCTTGATTTGTGTATCGGTATTTTTGAAGCGCGCTTTTACACCCCGCAAGTCTAAATAAATACCGTCGTATTCAATTTTTTCTTGCTTGAATATGGCTTC
>JACDEP010000071.1 GCA_013816325.1 Methylotenera sp. | reverse complement strand
AGCAAAATCGCCATGGCTCAAATCCTGATCGAATATCAGTAGTTTGGTTTTAGCATTGGCCAGGATGATATTAATCGCCTCGGCGTATAGGCGTTCACCCACCAAAATTTTGTTGGGGGCCAACTCAATGTTATCGTTCATGATTCATCTTAGCCTTCGAAATAAAGATAACCGGCAATATACCAATCATAAAGTTGTTGAAGCAACACCGGATCTTCTATTCTATGAGGTAGGATTTTGCGATTATCCGACAATGTCCTCAATACGTTGCCAGTCTCCACATTAAATGATGCTGCTTCGCCGTTCAAATAAAACGTGTCGCCAGAGAATAACATCTGGCTTTTTAAATCCAGCGCAATACCAATCTTCCCTAACTTATCGTTAAATACTTTTAAAGATAATTTCTTGTTGGCTTCAAACACTATATCGGGCTTTGGCTCAGAAAGGTATTGTCCTAAAAACTCTGTGATATCATCTTCTGACCATTGAATCTTGCTTAAAATTTCACCGACTTTATGCACCATGTCTTTGCTGATTTCCGCAGGATGATCAGCCAGTTTGAGATTGCTATCTTGATACATGCCAGTGAGTACTAACTTCTCTTGTGCGAGCCTATCCTGCATAAATCCTAAAAATTCGGAAGCAAGCTCTTGATGCTTAGGTGCGCGGAATCCTATCGAATAAGTCATGCAATCCTCACTGCCATCTGAAACTGCAATACCCCAGTGCGCCACCTGCGGCGGCAGGTAAAGTATATCACCGGGTTCCAATAGCCATTCTTGCTCTGCCTCAAAATTTTTCAGAATACGTAGAGGGGCATCTTCAACCAAGCTTAAGTCCCTCTGCTCGCTCATCTGCCACAGACGCTTGCCCTGACCTTGCAGCAAGAACACATCATAACTATCAAAATGCGGCCCTACACCGCCACCATCCGGGGCATAGCTCACCATCAGGTCATCCAGCCGTGCATGCGGAATAAAATCAAATTGTTGCAATAGCTCGCTTGCTTCGGGTAGATAGTGGTTCACGCTTTGCACTAAAAGTGTCCAATTTTTTTTCGGCAGCTTGCTAAATTCTTGCTCATCAAACGGGCCATTCTTAAGACTCCATTTACCGTGTTTATGTTGCACAATCCGAGATTGTACTTCCTCTTCACAAGCTAAACCGGCTAACTCCTCTGGGCTCAAGAAGCCGGTAAATCCGGCAATGGCGTTCTTGATAAGCAGCGGTTTTTTCTGCCAGTATTCAACAAGAAATTGTGTAGGGGTAAGGTTTCCCAGCAATGGTAATGATGCGTTTTTAGTCATAAATTCTGGTGCTATAGTGTGTTATTCGTTCGTCAATTATGCCATTGCATTGCTATACAGGTTGGTATATATTGATGAAAATTCTATAAATAATTAGCCTAGTGATGCCTGTATCAATTTGAGGAGAGTTATATGAATGCGCCGTTAATCGATGAATTAAAAGCCAATGAGTTCACAGCCAATGAATCAGCAAATGGCAATGTCAAAACTTTTCATGGCGGTTGTCCACATGATTGCCCTGATACCTGCTCAATGGTTTATACGGTCAAAGATAACAAGCTCATCAGTGTTACAGGCAACCCGGATCACCCAATGACGCGCGGCGGGCTTTGCGTCAAACTCAAAGATTACGAAAAACGTCACTATCATCCAGATCGCTTGCTTTATCCCATGAAGCGCACTGGCCCTAAGGGCAGCAAGGAATTCGCACGCATTAGTTGGGACGAAGCGTTGGACGAGATCGTCACACGTTGGAAACAGATCATTGCAGTTCATGGGCCGCGCGCCATCATGCCAGCTAGTTACTTGGGCAATCAAGGTTTGGTGCATGGTTTAAATGGCGGTGATGCTTTCTTCAACCGCCTCGGGGCTACTGTGACAGAACGCACATTCTGCGGTGAAGGCTCATGCACCGCATGGTTATTGACTGTAGGGCCAACAGCCGGCGTAGACCCGGAAAGCTTCATCCACTCTAAATACATCATCATCTGGGCATGTAATTCTGTTTCTACCAACTTGCATCATTGGCGCATCGTTCATGAAGCACAGAAAAATGGCGCTAAAGTAGTGGTGATAGATTCCTATGCATCCAGAACTGCGAAAGAGGCCGATTGGCACATGGCCCCTAAACCGGGTACCGACGGAGCGCTAGCTATGGCCATGATGAACGTGATTATCGAAGAAGGGCTGGTAGATCAGGACTATGTAGATAATTATACCGTGGGCTATAAAGAACTGGCTGAACGCGCTAAAGCTCGTACGCCAGAATGGGCCGAAAGTATTACCGGTATTCCGGCTGAGGACATCCGAAAATTTGCTAGAGAGTACGCCACTACTGCACCTGCGGCGATTCGCTTAGGCGTAGCATTAGAAAGAAGCTATGGTGGTAGCCAAGCTATTCGTGCTGTAACTTGCTTACCCGCCCTTATTGGCGCATGGCGCCATGTGGGCGGCGGGGCGCTGCAATTCCCGGTATGGGAGCACCCTTACAAGTTTGATGTGATTTCGCGTCCTGACTTGATTCCAGAAGGCACGCCTGTAGTGAATATCCTGCAGTTAGGGCGCGTGCTTACCGGTGAGATGGCATTGGAAACACCGATTAAATCGCTCATGGTTTGGAATACCAACCCGGTGACGCAATCGCCAGAGACAGACAAAATAGTTGCAGGCTTGCAGCGTGAAGATTTATTCACTATTGTGGCAGATCACTTTATTACAGATACCGCCGCCTACGCGGACATCGTGCTGCCAGCCACGATGGGGGCCGAGATGGAAGATATGATTCTTTCCTGGGGGCATTTATACCTCACCTATAACGCTAAGTGCGTGGAGGCTCCAGGCGAAGCGCTGCCCAATAACGAGATTTTCCGTCGATTGGCGAAACGATTGGGTTTTGAGGAAGATAATTTTAAATGGTCAGATAGTGAATGCTTGGAAAATTACGTGGCTTGGGATTCACCCGCTTGTGACGGCATTGACTTAGCTTATTTGCGGGAGTATGGCTTTGCTCGATTGAATGTGGGCACCAAAGACGACCGTGCGCCGCATAAAGAAGGTAATTTTCCAACAGCAACTGGCAAGTGCATGTTTTTGGTAGAAGGCGCAAAAAATTTCGTCGCCGGACCATTTCGCCAAATGTATGAGGGTTTTCAGCCGGGTGAGGATTTAGATGCACTGCCAGATTACGTTGCCTCGCGCGAATCAGCAGATAGTAACCCCGCACTGGCTGCGCAATATCCCCTCAGTATCATCTCACCAAAAAGTCATGGATTTTTGAACTCTTGTTACGCCAACGTGGCTGAGAAAATCAAAGGTCAGGGTGAGCAATTCGTTATGATTAATCCGGCAGATGCTTACGATAGAGGCATTGAAGAGGGTGTAAAAGTTAAGGTATATAATGACCGTGGCGCATTTGAAGGCGATGCTAGAATTACTAAAGATGTGAATCCGGGTATTGTGGTTGCAACGCTAGGGTATTGGCGCCAGTTGAATAAAGGCACGGTGAATTGTATTAGTTCAGCAGAGTTTGGGGATATGGGGCATTCGACGACGTTCAGTGATAATTTGGTGCAGGTGGAGTTGGGGTAGATTTAAAGTAGTAAAAAGCCGCGAAAGCGGCTTTTTTATTGGATGTACATTAGAATAGATTTTTAATGAGTTTGTTGTGGAGTTGCAATGGCAAAAATTGATAGGAAAAGTACTATTCTGCTTGAAAAACCAACTGTAATTACGCGAGCAATATTCTGGAAAATTCCACATAACACTGAACTGGAAGATATCCATCTAAAACTTGGTAGATATAAAAAACCTAAGAATATTATCAGTTTGCTTGATGAAGAAGAGCTTGAATCATTTGAACCCAAAAGTGAATTAACGTTAACCCATGAAGAGTTAAAGTCACTTGTTGATTTTCTTCAACAAAACTATGAACCCTTTAGCAAAGGTGTTAAAGCATTTATACCGCTAGATCATCCTTTTGATCCGGAGAATGCTAATCAAATTAAAGCACTGTTTCGCTTGCCAAATAAGGTTGAGGTAATAAAATTTATTGTTGATAACAATATTATTTCAGGTGAATTAGTTATAGGTTTAAGACATTCTCAAAGATTGAAAGCCATTAAAAAATTTGAAGAAATGTTAAATCAAGACTTGTTAGAGAATGAATGGCAAAAGTGGTTTCAATCTAATAGCTGGGTTCTTGGAAGTCAGTTTGTTCGCATTCTTGATGAACGTTCAATTGATACAAAAAATATTTCCGACTTTCTTATGGAAGCATATGATGGGTTCCTTGATGTTGTAGAAATTAAAAGACCAAATGGAGGATTTCAGTTTTGGGCGTCCAATCAAGATCATGGTAATTATGTTCCATCAGCAGACCTCATTAAGGCAGTGACACAAGCTTCAAGATATATTTACGAAGTAGAACGTGAAGCTAATAGCGTTAAATTCCTTGTTAAAGTTGAGTGTGTAAGGACAGTTAAGCCACGTTGCGTACTTATTTTTGGCAGATCAAATAACTGGAATTCTGAGCAAGTTGAAGCTTATAGAATTATGAATGCCAATTATCATAATTTATCCATTTTAACTTACGATCATGTATTAACTCGTGCTCGACAAATGGTAGACGCTTGATGTTTAGTTGGTCGCTCTCGCGCGACATGCGAGTTTCTTTCTTTGCTTAGCCAAAAGAAAGAAACCAAAAAAAAGGCTACCCCATACCGCTTTCATCCTGTGCTACTCAGCTACATGAGCGTCAATCTAAAACTCGCTTCGCTCAAACAGTCGATTGCCGAAATTCCCCCATGTTGCTTGCGTTGCTCGGCAGCGGTAGCAGGGGATTAAAGTCAAAACCAACTGAATGCTGTCATTCCGACGAAAGTCGGAATCTAGCGTCTTTTTATCTCCAAGTCTATTTTTACTTTCTTCGGAATGAAAGTTACCCTCAGCCTATAACAAATTTATCGAATGTTATAATTCTGTTTTATGGATATTTACTCTCTGGCAAAACATACTGTTTACTTGGCTTTATTTATCATTGGCAGCGCACAGACATCAATCGCGGCGTCAGACGATAGTTCACCCAAAATTAAGTACAAGCTTACGACTTCGTACTATCAAGCGTCGGATGATAACAATGCAGTGGATGTAAACCTACGTGGAAGTCTAGATTCACATACTGCCTGGGTGGGCGAATATGGTGATAGAAATGGTTTTCGTCAATTGAGAACAGGGTATGAATACAGTCCTGATTATGGATTTTTAAGGCCTACCTTTTCTATTCAGTTAGCTAGTAAAGACTTTGTTGGCGGCTCAATTAGCACAGAAGTAGGCGGTGACACCTTTGTGATTATTGGCATTGGCCGTACTAACTTGCATGATTATTACAACTTAAACTTTGATCCCAACGACGCAATTACCTTTGGCATAGGCACCCGAGCGATTGAGCATCAAGAGCTTTCAGTGTTTCAGGTATTTGATGACCGCTTAGGAACGCAGCAGCGTATTTCACATTTTGTTTGGCGTTATAGACCAACGGATTCCCAGCGCATCACTATGGATGCTTCATACAAAACTGGTATAGATTCTGATGATGTGTTTATTCACGGATATTGTTTATCTGTTGACTATAGCTTTAACCAATTGTTTGCAAGAGTGGCGCGTGAGCAGCACGCTAACTTTGCAAGCAGCGATTTAACACGCTTTTCAATAGGTTTACACTTCTAATCAGATATTGCCATGTAGGCTTTTCGGTAACCCAATAGTTTTTCAAGTAAAATTCAGCCTATGGATATTTATTCACTTGCAAAACCTTTGTTGTTTCAGTTTGCTGCTGAAGCAGCGCATGACCTCACATTAAAAACCCTAAAATATGCAGAAAAATCAGGTGCTTTGGCACTGTACCCTGCCGTTCCTGCTTGCCAGCCTAGGCAGGTGATGGGTATTACTTTCCCTAACGCTGTAGGTTTAGCAGCGGGTTTGGATAAAAACGGTGCCGTGATTGATGGGATGGCGGCGCTGGGTTTCGGTTTTATTGAAATCGGGACGATTACGCCGCGTGGTCAGCCCGGCAACCCTAAGCCACGTTTGTTCCGTGTGAAAGAAGCACAAGGCATTGTGAACCGCTTTGGCTTTAATAACTTGGGGGTGGATAACCTGATTCAGAATGTGAAAGCTTCAAAATATAAAGGTGTGTTGGGCATTAACATCGGAAAAAACTTTGATACACCCATTGAAAATGCGGTGAGTGATTACCTAATATGTATGCAAAAGGTGTATGTACACGCTAGTTACATCACGCTAAATATTTCTTCACCTAACACCAAGAATCTGCGCGCCTTGCAAGAAAAAGAAGCATTATCTGCATTGCTAGCGACTCTCAAACTAGAACAAACCAAGCTGGCAAATCAGCATGGTAAGTATGTGCCAGTTGCCTTAAAAATAGCGCCAGACTTAGAGTGTGAGCAAGTGAATGAAATTTCTGACTTGCTGATGGAGCATAAAATTGATGGGGTAATTGCGACAAACACTACATTGGCACGCGATGCTGTAAAAGGCATGATGAACGCTGAAGAAACAGGTGGTTTATCCGGCGCACCAGTACGCGCGAAATCAACCCTAGTGATTCAACAACTATCACAGCGCTTGCAAGGTGCATTGCCTATCATCGGTGTGGGCGGTATTTTGAGCGGCGCCGACGCAGTGGAGAAAGTCGCTGCCGGTGCGAGCTTGGTGCAGGTATATAGCGGTCTCATCTACAAAGGGCCTAAGCTGGTGCGCGATATCTGCAAAACGCTGGGCTAAGGAAATCCACAGTAAGTGTCTTTGCGAGCAAATTTTTACGTTGTGCGGTATTTACAACCTCGCTGTATATTACATACTGTCTTGATTTTTGCGTCCCGTAGGCCTTGTACCATATCGCGCGCGTCTACTTATTCTGTGTTTCCTTAAATTTGCACATACTCTACTCATATCGCCGTTGTCCCTATGCCATGCGCGCTCGAATGGCGCTTAAATATGCCGGTATAGAGGTAGAGATTCGCGAAATCTCATTAAAGAACAAGCCAAAGTACATGCTTAAGCTATCGCCAAAAGCTACTGTACCTGTGCTGGTATTGCAAAATGGTACAGTGCTTGAGGAAAGCGTGGATATTATGCGTTGGGCTTTGCAGCAGCATGATAGTGAAGGCTGGCTAAGTACAGATAGTGAACTCACTCAGCAGTTGATTGCAGAAAATGACGGTAGCTTTAAACAATCGCTAGATAAGTACAAATACGCGATACGCTTCCCGGACCAACCTCCTGAAACTTACAGGGCGCAAGGTCAAGTCTTTTTACAAAAGCTGGAATCACTACTGAACCACTCCAAATTCTTGTTGAAGAACCAAGTTGGCCAAGCTGATATCGCAGTATTCCCTTTTGTACGACAGTTCTCTGGTGTAGATGCGGCCTGGTTTGAAACGGCGCCCTATCCAAAGCTAAAGGCATGGCTGAAAGGTTTGGTTGAGTCTGAGCTATTCATAAGTATCATGGAAAAACAGCCAACTTATCAAGATTGAAATCTTGAAGTAAGTCGGCTGTTTTTTTATTACTAAATTAAAACTTATTCAGCGGTTGCTAATGACGGTTCTGAAGATTCTTTGTTTTTACTAAAGATAAGTTTCACTTCATCTTTGTCATCAATATCCACATGCACGCTGCCGCCATTAGCTAACTTGCCGAATAGCAACTCATCAGCCAAGGCTTTGCGAATGGTGTCTTGAATCAACCTGGCCATTGGGCGTGCACCCATCAATGGGTCAAAGCCTTTTTTACCTAAATAAGCTTTTAATTCATCGCTAAATGTCGCATCCACTTTTTTCTCGTGCAATTGATCTTCTAATTGGATCAAGAATTTATCTACTACACGGATGATAATGTCTTGTGACAATGAAGCGAACGATACTGTCGCATCCAAGCGATTGCGGAACTCGGGGCTGAACAGACGTTTGATGTCCGCTTGCTCATCACCGGCTTGTTTAGCCGTTGTAAAGCCCATACTGGCTTTAGATAAGTTTTCCGCACCGGCATTGGTCGTCATGATAATCGTCACATTTCTAAAATCAGCCTTGCGCCCATTGTTATCTGTCAAAGTACCGTGATCCATCACTTGTAGCAGGATATTAAAAATATCCGGATGGGCTTTTTCGATTTCGTCTAACAGCAATACGCAATATGGCTGTTTGGTAATCGCTTCAGTCATCAGGCCGCCTTGCTCAAAGCCGACATATCCAGGAGGCGCGCCAATCAAGCGTGAAACGGCATGGCGTTCCATATACTCACTCATATCAAAGCGTATCAACTCAATACCCATGATATAGGCCAATTGTTTGGCCACTTCAGTTTTACCAACGCCAGTCGGGCCGCTGAACAAGAAGCTACCAATCGGTTTGTTGTTTTGACCCAAGCCACTACGTGCCATTTTTACGGCAGATGACAAGGTTTCAATCGCTTTGTCTTGCCCGAATACCACGGCTTTCAAATCACGTTCCAAAGTTTTAAGCGCAGTGCGATCATCGCTAGAGATGTTTTTGGGCGGAATGCGCGCTATCTTGGCCACGATATCTTCAATCTCTTTGTTGCCTATTACTTTTTTCTGTTTCGATTTTGGCAAGATACGTTGTGCAGCACCAGCCTCATCAATCACGTCAATTGCCTTATCTGGTAAATGACGGTCATTGATGTATTTGGCAGCAAGCTCAGCAGCGGTGGTTAAGGCGCTAGCCGCATATTTTACTTTGTGATGGTCCTCGAAGCGTGATTTCAAGCCTTTGAGAATCTCAATGGTTTCAGCCACACTCGGCTCAGCCACATCGATTTTTTGGAAGCGGCGTGAAAGCGCGTGATCTTTCTCAAAGATACCGCGATACTCTTGGTAAGTAGTAGCGCCTATACATTTGAGTGAGCCATTGGAGAGCGCAGGTTTGAGCAAGTTGCTGGCATCTAATGTACCGCCACTCGCGGACCCAGCCCCAATCAAGGTATGGATTTCATCGATGAATAGAATCGCATCTGGTTTTTCTGCTAGCTGCTTCATGATGGCTTTTAAGCGTTGCTCAAAATCGCCACGATATTTGGTGCCAGCGAGTAGTGCGCCCATATCTAGTGAATAGACAGTCGCGTTCGCTAGAACATCAGGAATGTCTTTTTCCACGATGCGACGTGCTAAACCTTCGGCGATCGCAGTCTTACCGACACCTGCTTCACCCACTAAGAGCGGGTTATTTTTACGGCGACGGCATAAGGTTTGTACTACACGTTCTAATTCTTGACTACGACCAATCAATGGGTCTATTTTACCCGCTGCTACTTGTGCATTCAGGTTGAGGGTGAAGTTCTCAAGCGCCCCCGCAGGTGCGGCTTCCGCATCCACTTCTGGGTCCATGCCTTCAGGTTTTGCATTCTCGGCTACTTTTGATACGCCATGTGAAATGAAGTTGACTACATCTAGGCGGGTTACGCCTTGTTGATGAAGGAAGAACACCGCATGTGAGTCTTTCTCGCCAAAAATCGCGACTAAAACATTTGCGCCTGTGACTTCTTTTTTTCCAGACGACTGCACGTGTAGCATGGCGCGCTGAATAACGCGTTGGAAGCCAAGGGTAGGCTGTGTGTCCACATCTTCCTGTCCGATAACGGTAGGGGTATGTTCTTCAATATATTGGCTAAGTTCGGTACGCAGCACCTCAAGTTTCGCACCGCACGCACGCAGGACTTCCGCCGCGGTCGGGTTATCGATCATAGCGAGCAATAAATGTTCAACAGTGATGAGCTCATGGCGCTTTTGCCTAGCGTCCATAAATGCCATATGTAGACTTACCTCAAGCTCTTGAGCTATCATTTTTGGTACCTTACTTTCAATTAACTTACAATTACTTCCTAGCGCATTTTGCTAGTGCTGTTATTTATTACTTTTTATTAAATTAATCCAGCAAATTCTGTGCCTATAATATCAAGCGAGCTCGGTGATGCACTGCAATGGATGTTGATATTCTTTTGCATGCATCATCACCTGACTCATTTTGGTTTCAGCAATGTCTTGTGGGAACACACCGCATACGCCCATGCCTTCGGTATGTACTTTGAGCATTATTTGCGTCGCTTGTTCACGGCTCTTATTAAAAAACCGTTCTATCGTTTCAACCACAAATTCCATAGGCGTGTAATCGTCATTTAACAATAACACCTTGAACATAGGCGGCAATTTAGGTTTTGCAACTTCTGGTTTTAATGCCGCATTACTATGATCTGGAGAGTTCGCCATATTGGAATCTATTTTGAGCCAACTTAAAAAAAATTCAAGCCCTATATGAACCGGCAGTGAAATAAAGTTGGTAAAAAATCGTTAAGCGGGATGCTAAAGAATTCTTAATTAGAATATGGGGTGAGCGTGGAAAATATCAAGGGAATATTTTGACACTTTTGACGATGCGGTCCTGGGTTTGTACGATTTCCAATGTATGCGTGCCAATTTTAAAACTGGTACTCGGTTCAGGAATATCTCCAAAATGTTCTAGTATCAAGCCATTTAGGGTACGGGGTCCATCTAACGGTAGTGAAAGATTCAGTTTTTTGTTGAGGTCACGTAAAGTGCTGCTGCCATCTACCAGCCAGCTGCCATCTTGTTCTTTACGGTAACTGCCAAGCCGCGAAGGCGACTGTGTAGTAAAGTCGCCAATCACTTCTTCTAATATGTCTTCCAGCGTCACCAATCCCTTGAATTCGCCGTATTCATCTACTACTAAGGCAACCCGCTGCTGCTTCTCCTGGAACTGCTGTATCTGCGTATAAAGCGGCGTGCCAGACGGAATGAAATAGGGCTCGGTAATGAGCTCTTTGAGTGATTCCTTATTTAGG
>JACDEP010000070.1:9745-10932 GCA_013816325.1 Methylotenera sp. | reverse complement strand
CGTAGTTCGTCCCATGTATGGGTAATCAAAACTTCTTCATCGGCGTCTGTCACGCGGCTTTCATCCCAATCTGGCAACGTTGAAATGATTTTTACTGGCTGGCTTAGGATATTATCTGCGGCTGATTTACCGAATACCAGGCATTCCAAAAGCGAATTGCTGGCTAAGCGATTTGCGCCATGTAAGCCAGTACAGGCGGTTTCACCCACGGCATATAGATTCTTGATATCGGTTAAACCTTTGCTATCTGTCATTACGCCGCCGCAGCTGTAATGTGCGGCAGGCACTACCGGTATCGGCGTCTTAGTAATGTCGATGCCAAGTTCCAAACAGCGGCGGTAGATGTTGGGGAAATGCTCTTGTATAAACATTGAGGGCTTGTGCGAAATATCCAAATACACGCAATCCAGTCCTCGTTTTTTCATTTCATAGTCGATTGCCCGAGCAACCACATCACGTGGTGCGAGTTCTTCGCGTGGGTCATGCTCTGGCATGAAGCGGGTGCCGTCCGGCAATTTAAGCAAACCGCCTTCACCACGTACCGCTTCAGAAATCAAGAATGATTTGGCATGCGGGTGGAACAGGCAGGTAGGGTGGAACTGGATAAATTCCATATTTGCCACGCGGCAACCGGCACGCCAAGCCATGGCGATGCCATCACCGGTACTTACATCCGGATTAGTGGTGTAAAGATAGACTTTGCCGGCACCGCCTGTGGCAAGGATTGTATTTTGGGCACCGATGGTGATGACCTTGCCGGTTTTCTTATCCAACACATAGGCGCCTAGGCAACTATTGTCATCTGCAGCAAGAGCATTATTGTGGTTAACCTTGCGTGTCGTGATCAGGTCAACTGCGATATGGTCTTCCAGCACAGTGATATTTGGATGCTGTTTTACTTTTTCCGAAAGAGTCGTTTGAACCGCATGGCCGGTAGCATCAGCCGCATGTATGACCCGGCGATGACTGTGGCCACCTTCACGGGTTAAATGATAGCCGCTGTCGTCATGCTCGCGAGTAAAACCTACACCTTGCGCAATAAGCCATTCAACGGCTTCTTTGGCGTGTTCCGCAACCTGCTTGGTGACTTGAGTATCGCATAAGCCCCCACCCGCAATCAATGTGTCCTGAATGTGCTCTTCTATTGAATCTTCATCATTAAGCACTGCGGCAATGCCACCTTGGGC
>JACDEP010000070.1:0-9735 GCA_013816325.1 Methylotenera sp. | reverse complement strand
TGTTCACCCGTACGCAAAGCCAGCGACAAGCCCGCCAGACCACTTCCGATAATTAGTACGTCAAATTGCTGCATATTTTTATAACTACTATTAAGCATGTGAAATGAATTTTTTAACCGGAACTTATAGAGATTCACCACTGTCTTTACTTGTGGTAACCACTGCAATTAAGTCTACACATCAATTAATGAAGCGGATTAAAGTATTTTAGGTAGTCAATTATAAAGTAGTCAATTATAAATTAGTAGCGACAGTTAGGGGGAGCGTAATGATTAATACCAGTAAAATTCAGGAACTTACACAAGTTAGCTTCGTGCAAGTAGCTAAGCAAGGTTATACTTCGGTTGATGAAGTTAAACACAATAAGAATCAACCAACAGGATATTTGAGCGCAGTGGCAGTGACCCCTACATCAGGCAATCGCGAGATTGATCATGAGCTTGTATTGCGCGCCCAGCGTGGCGACAAGCGTGCATTCGGCATGCTGGTTGATAAATATCAGCGCAAATTAGGGCGTTTGCTTTCACGTATGATTCGTGACCAGGCGGAAATTGAAGACGTAGTCCAAGAATCATTTATCAAAGCTTATAGGGCTTTGCCGAACTTTCGCGGTGATAGTGCCTTTTATACCTGGCTGTATCGTATTGGCATAAATACTGCTAAGAATTATTTAGTTTCAATTGGTCGCCGTCCAACAGTAAGCACTGATATTGAAATTGAAGACGCCGAGAATTTTGAAGACGGCAACGAATTACGCACAATGGAGACGCCTGAATCTGCATTGATGACGAAAGAAATCGCCCAAACCGTGAATGACACGGTAGCAAGTTTACCCGAAGAGTTGCGTACGGCCATTACTTTGCGTGAACTTGAGGGTATGAGTTATGAAGAGATTGCAGCCATTATGAATTGCCCGATAGGTACCGTGCGTTCCCGTATCTTCCGGGCACGTGAGACGATTGCCTTAAAGTTGAAACCGTTATTAGACACACCAGATGGTAAGCGCTGGTAGTGAAGATTGAAATTAAAGTAACATTGCATAAGATTTGGAGCACAGAATGAATGAACAGCTATCAGCTTTGATTGATAATGAGATAGCCTTGGCCGACGCAGCGCATCTGCTGGCTGCGGCGCAATCGAACAAGCATCTTGCGGATGCATGGGGACATTACCATTTGATTGGTGATGCTATGCGTGGTACTCCAGCGTTCAGTGCCGATTTTCAACAAAATCTAATGCAAAAAATTGAACTTGAGGCCACTGTATTATCCCCTAATGCACAATCTAATCGTACAGAAGCACCCGCTGCTGTAAGAACTAAGCTACCGCCAAGCTGGTCCATTGCGGCTTCTATGGCAGCCGTGATGATAGTCGGCTGGGTAGCAGTGCAACAGCAACCTATGATAGATGCAGGCATGAAAGTAGCCGCTTTACAGCCTATCGCTACGCAACCAGTAACTGAGCAAACCACTGTAGCAAGCCTAAAAGAATCCATTCCCACAGAGTACCTGATGGCACACCAAGCTTCTGCACCCTCATTAAGCTCTTACTATATCCAAACGGTCAACTACGCGGAGTAATATCATGAAGCGTTTTGTTCTGGCTTGTTTGCTCGCCAGTTCTTGTCAAGGCGTAGTTCAAGCTGCAACCCTCAATTTGCAAGCTGCGGCTGATGATGGAATCTGGCAGGCGCTACAAAAAGCCGCAGTCGCCGCACGCGCACTAAGCTACCAAGGTATATTTGTATGCCAATCCGGCCAGCAATCAAAATCAGTACAAATTACGCATTTCTTCAATGGCCAAGGTGAGTATGCAAGAAATATCGTATTAGACGGCACGCCGCGTGAGGTGTTTAGCCAAAACAACGATCTGGTGATATTCAGTCCCAAGAATAAGAAAATCGTTGTAGAAAAACGCCGTGGCCAGAATATGTTCCCAGCAATACTCCCTACCAATCTTGATGCTATTAAAGAAAATTACACCCTACGTCCAGCAGAACCTGAACGAGTAGCAGGCAGAATGACTCAAGTCCTCGTTTTAGAACCTAAGGATACTTTACGTTACAGTTATCGCTTCTGGATCGATAATGAGTATGGCTTATTGCTAAAATCTGTCATGTTTAATAGCCGCAATGAGGCGATGGAAAGCATTGGTTTTAGCGAACTTGCGCTTCTTACCAAAGTAGATCTGGATTGGTTTAAGCCAAAAATAGACAGTAATAAGAGTTACGTAATCGAAGAAGATGCGGCTATTACCATTGCTGAAAATGCTACTAATATAGAGTGGTCTATCAAAGATTTGCCTACCGGCTATCGAAAAATTGATCAGATGCGCCGCGTTGTGCATGGCAAGCCATTGCCGGTAACGCACCTGATATTTTCAGACGGCTTGGCAACGGTCTCTTTATTCATTGAGCCAATAGCTAAAAACGTTAAACCAAAGATCATTCATAGCATGGTCGGCAACACAAGTTTTTATACCAATACTGCGGATGGGTATCAAGTGACTGCAGTAGGTGAAGTGCCAGAAGCAACTGTAGCGCAGATCGCTCACGCTGTGAGCTTTAAAAAACCCTGATCGATCCATATTTCTATTACTGTGATGAATGCACTCTATCATTGCCGGCATGCAAGAAAATCAACCACGGATAAACATATAAGCGTATATCGTTATGCCTGATTGTGCGAGAACGCTAATTAACACTAACCTAATGTTATCTTTCAACAGTTGTGTAATGGTAAGGATAAGACCGGCAAAGCGTGGAAATTGCTATCGCACAGTAATGACAATATTTGAACGGATGTTAGGCTTTAAATTTAAATTAACGAGGTGAGTAGATGATTAGAAGTTGGATTGCTGCAATTACTTTTGGGCTAATGTCAGTCAGTTATGAGCATGCTTACGCCAAAGATTTACCAGATTTTACCGAGCTTGCTGAAAAACATGGTGCAGAGGTCGTTAATATCAGTGTGACGCAAAGTATGCATGCTGAAGCCGCGCCATTTCAGGGCTTTCCTGGCATGCCGGATGACGACCAAATGCAGGAATTTTTTAAGCGCTTCGGTATTCCCGGCTTTCCTGGCGGTCCGGGAGGCCCAGGACAACCCCCAGCCGATTACAAAACACAGTCATTAGGCTCTGGTTTTATCATTAGCAGTGACGGTTATATTTTAACCAACGCTCATGTCGTAAATGAAGCGGATGAAGTGATTGTGAAGCTATTCGATAAGCGTGAATTCAAAGCCAAGATCATAGGTGCGGATAAACGTACTGATGTAGCTTTGGTCAAGATCGAAGCGACAGGTTTACCCAAAGCAACTTTTGGCGACCCAACTAAATTAAAGGTAGGTGAATGGGTTGCTGCAATCGGCTCTCCTTTTGGGCTGGAAAATACCATGACAGCAGGTATCGTAAGTGCGAAAGGCCGCGCATTGCCGCAAGAAAATTTTGTGCCGTTTATCCAGACTGATGTAGCCATCAATCCTGGTAACTCAGGCGGTCCTTTATATAATCTGGCCGGTGAAGTGGTGGGGATCAACTCACAGATATACAGCCGCACAGGTGGCTCGGTAGGCCTATCATTTGCTATTCCGATTGACGTGGCAATCGATGTTTCAAATCAGTTGAAAGCCACTGGTAAAATCACACGCGGCTGGCTCGGTATCGCTATTCAGGAAATCACCAAAGAGCTTGCCGAGTCATTCGGTATGAAGAATACCAATGGTGCGCTAGTAGCGGGGGTAGAGAAAAACGGGCCTGCTGATAAAGGCGGATTGGAACCTGGCGATGTCATTATCAAGTTTGATGGCAAACCGATCATCACTTCAGGTGATTTGCCGCGTGCTGTCGGCGCAACGAAGCCAGGCAAAATCGCTGCTGTTGAAGTGATGCGTAAAGGTAGCAGTAAAATGCTAAACATAGGTATTGGCGAAATGCCAAACGAGGCCGTTGCTGAAGTTGCGCCAGGCAAGCCAGTACCACCTAAGGTTGAAGTCAACCGCCTCGGATTGACATTGAAGGAAGTTACACCTCAGCAGAGAAAAAAACTGGGTAGCAAAAACGGTTTGGTAGTGATAGAAGCCGTAGGTACAGTGGCGCAGGCTGGTATTAGGCGCGGTGATGTGATTCTTGGCTTGAATAATACTGAAGTGCAAAGTTTGGAGCAGTTTAATAAACAAGTTGCGAATTTTGCAGCAGGCAAAACCATAGCCCTGCTGGTGTTAAGAGGTGATGCCACCTTATACGTACCAGTGAAAGTGCCAACGTCGAAATGATAAACGCCGAGATGATAGGTAACAAATCGGTAACAGAATCAATTGATAGTTAATACTTTGAATTTAATGTAAAATCAGCCCTGTTATTTGTACCACACAAAGGCGCTTAGGCGCCTTTATTGTTAGGCTCGTCCTGTAGTGGCACTGGCTAGT
The DNA here is from genome assembly GCA_013816325.1 of Methylotenera sp. GTDB lineage: Bacteria > Pseudomonadota > Gammaproteobacteria > Burkholderiales > Methylophilaceae > Methylotenera. The sequence continues at coordinate 5,308 of JACDEP010000070.1, read as the reverse complement.
TTGCAATTCAATATCTTAAAAATCATGAAAAATATTCGTAACTTCTCCATTATTGCCCACATTGACCACGGTAAATCTACTTTGGCTGACCGTATCATCCAGCTCTGCGGAGGTCTGGCTGACCGCGAAATGGAAGCGCAAGTGCTTGACTCCATGGATATTGAACGTGAGCGCGGCATTACCATAAAGGCACAGACCGCCGCATTGGAATATAAAGCGGACGATGGCCAGATTTATCAGTTGAACCTCATTGATACCCCCGGCCATGTGGACTTTAGCTACGAAGTAAGCCGATCTCTTTCTGCCTGTGAAGGTGCTTTGCTGGTTGTTGATGCCAGTCAGGGCGTAGAAGCTCAAAGCGTGGCGAACTGCTATACCGCGCTTGATTTAGGCGTAGAAGTAACTGCGGTACTCAATAAAATAGATTTGCCGTCAGCGGACCCTGAGCGTGTTATTCAAGAAATAGAAGATGTTATTGGCATTGACGCCACTGATGCTGTGCGTTGTTCTGCTAAAACTGGCTTAGGTGTCCGTGATGTACTTGAAGCGGTCATCGTTAAAGTCCCGCCACCGGTAGGCGATGTGACTAAGCCATTGAAAGCGCTAGTAATTGATGCATGGTTTGATAACTATGTGGGCGTGGTCATGCTAGTGCGTGTGATAGATGGCGTACTTAAACCTAAAGATAAAATCCGCTTGATGGCGACTGGCTCTGAGCATTTATGTGAGCAAGTAGGCGTATTTACGCCCAAGTCATTGCAGAAAACCTCGCTTTCTGCGGGTGAGGTAGGCTTTATTATTGCCGGCATTAAAGAATTAGCAGCTGCTAAAGTAGGTGATACCGTAACCTTGGCTGGTCGCCAAGCCACAGAACCTCTAGCCGGCTTTAAAGAAGTAAAGCCCCAAGTATTCGCCGGACTTTACCCTGTAGAGTCCAATCAGTTTGAAGCATTACGTACAGCGTTAGAAAAGCTCAGTTTGAACGATGCCAGCTTATTGTTCGAACCTGAAAATTCTACGGCCTTAGGTTTTGGATTCAGATGTGGTTTCCTTGGCTTGTTGCACATGGAAATTGTCCAAGAACGCCTTGAACGTGAGTACGACATGGATTTGATTACCACGGCACCTACCGTGGTATATGAGCTATTGCTTAAAAATGGTGAAGTCGTTCAGATTGAAAACCCATCACGCTTACCTGAACCATCCCGCATTGAAGAGACGCGCGAACCGGTTATTAACGTTAACTTATTGATGCCACAGGATTATGTAGGTCCGGTCATGACCTTATGTAACGGCAAGCGCGGCTTACAGAAAAATATGCAGTATATGGGTCGCCAAGTGATGCTTAGCTATGAAATGCCACTTAATGAAGTGGTATTGGACTTTTTTGACAGACTCAAATCTGTGTCGCGCGGCTATGCTTCCATGGATTATGAATTTCTTGAGTTCCGCGCTGCGGATCTCGTGAAACTTGATATTATGGTGAATGGCGAGCGTGTGGATGCGTTAAGCTTGATTGTCCACCGTAGTAATAGCGTATATCGCGGCCGTGAAGTTGCAGCAAAGATGCGTGAACTTATTCCGCGCCAGATGTTTGACGTGGCGATACAAGCTTCAATCGGCGCTAACATCATTGCCCGCGAAACGGTAAAGGCGATGCGTAAGAACGTCATTGCTAAATGTTATGGCGGCGATGTTTCACGTAAACGTAAATTGTTAGATAAGCAAAAAGAAGGTAAAAAACGCATGAAACAGGTGGGTAATGTAGAGATTCCGCAAGAGGCATTTTTAGCCATTTTACGAGTAGAGGACAAATAATAATATGATGTTCGCATTGTTCATGATTATAATTCTTGTATTAACAGGCGTCATCTGGCTGCTGGATATTTTTGTATTAAGGAAGAATCGAGCAGCCGGTGCGCAAGAGCCTATAGTAGCAGAGTATGCAAAAAGCTTTTTTCCGGTAATTTTGGTAGTCTTTTTAGTACGTTCGTTTATTGTAGAACCCTTCAAAATCCCATCTGGCTCTATGATGCCAACCTTACTGGCAGGAGATTTTATCTTAGTGAATAAGTTTACCTATGGCTTGCGTGTGCCATTATTGAACAATACATTTTTAGAGGTGAGCCATCCAAAGCGCGGAGATGTTTTTGTATTCCATTACCCGCCAGAGCCTTCTACCGACTATATTAAACGCGTGGTTGGCTTGCCTGGCGATAAAATCCGCTATCAGGACAAACACTTAACCATTAACGGCAAACCGCTTGCTGTGGAAGATGCTGGTGATTACGAATATGTAATGTCAGGTTTGAATATCGTAGTGGCCAGGAAATACCATGAGCAACTGGGTGATGTTAAGCACGATATTTTAATTCATGACGTGGTTGGTAATTATGAGCCTGATGCGATAGGAGCTAAATTGGCTAATAATGAAGAAATCGAAGTGCCGGCGGGCCACTACCTGGCAATGGGCGATAACCGCGACAACAGCTCTGATAGCCGAGTATGGGGCTTTGTGCCGGAGAATAACCTGGTAGGTAAAGCATTTTTTATTTGGATGAACTTCGATAAGGGTTCTAGAATAGGTAACTCGGTTCAATAATTGTTTTATTAGTTAAATTATTTACTTTGTGCATAAGCTAATTTTGGAGAAAACTATGCGTCAACAATTGAACAAACTGCAAAGTCTTAAGCGTCAGCAAGGGGCAACTTTCCTAGGTATGGCAATCATCGCCGGCATATTGATTTTTGCAGCTATTGTTGGGATGAAAATGGTGCCAGCTTATATTGAGTTTATGTCTGTGAAGAAGGTGCTGCATGCGATGAGTCAGGATCCGCTGAGTGCAATGAGCAAAAAAGAAATTAAAGAGTCTTATATAAAAAGAGCTTCTATTGATGATATTAAATCGGTCACTTCTGATGACCTAACTATAGAAAAGGACGAAACAGGTAACACCGTTGTTTCCGCTCAATATAAAGTGATCAGGCCTATCGTAGGTAATGTCAGTGTAATTCTTGATTTTGCAGCTGCGAGTAACTCCAAATAATCCATGACTTTTTGCAACATGCAATGACAGAACAGGAACTATCCAAGCGCTTAGCTTACAGTTTTGTAAATGGCAGGCTACTTAGTCAGGCGCTTACCCATAGAAGCTATGGTGCCTTAAATAATGAGCGCTTAGAGTTCTTGGGCGATGGCGCACTTAATTTCATCATTGCTAATCAGTTATACCAGCGTTTTCCTAAGCTACCGGAAGGCGATTTGAGCCGCCTACGGGCGCAGTTAGTGAAAGAAGTCACCTTAAGTGAATTAGCGCTGAACCTGCAACTAGGAGAAGTGCTCAAACTCGGTGAGGGTGAGCTAAAAAGTGCCGGCTGGCGCAGGCCATCTATATTGGCCGATGCGCTGGAAGCAATTATAGGCGCTGCCTACCTAGATGGTGGGCTCACTGCTGCCGAAGCTATTGTAATGACACTTTATGCTGATAAGCTAACTACGATAGATCCCAAAGTTATCGATAAAGACCCTAAATCGCTATTGCAGGAATTACTGCAAAGTAGAAAAATCGCAATACCGGAGTACATTGTGACGCATACTGAAGGCGAAGCACATGCGCAGAAGTTTATTGTCGAATGTACCGTACCAAAGCTTAGTATTCGAACGGTGGGCGAAGGCACTAGCCGACGTATAGCGGAACAGCAGGCTGCACAAATTGCATTACAATCTACAGTAGCACTATTGAAAAGTAAAATTGAAAAGTAGAAAATGACACAAACCGAATCAGAAATAACAGGCAATAGCACCACCAAAATCTTTAAATGCGGAACAGTGGCAATTGTAGGCCGCCCTAACGTAGGTAAATCGACTTTACTTAACCACATTTTAGGCATGAAGTTAGCGATTACTTCACGTAAAGCGCAAACTACACGCCATCGCTTACTAGGCATACATACCACCGAAGATACCCAATTTTTATTCGTTGATACCCCGGGCTTCCAGCAAAAGCATCTAAATGCCCTTAACAAAGGACTCAATAAAACCGTGACGCAAGTGCTTACAGAGGTCGATGTAGTGCTGTTTGTTATCGAGCCTATGAAACTAGGTGATGCGGATCGCAAGGTTCTTAGCCTATTGTCAGAAAAAACGCCCACTATCTTAGTGGTGAATAAATCAGACTTGATGGGTGATAAAGGTAACCTGTTGCCGCTAATCCAGGATTTTGACTTGGAATTCCCCTTCTCTGAAATCGTACCGGTAAGCGCCAAAAAGAGCCTTAACTTGGATGAGTTACTAGCGTCTATTCGGAAATATTTGCCTGAGCAAGCTGCGATTTATCCGGAAGATGAACTTACCGATAAAAACGAACGCTTTTTAGCGGCGGAACTTGTGCGCGAAAAGATTTTCAGATTATTAGGTGATGAAATCCCATATTCAGTAACCGTTGAAATTGAGAAATTTGAAATAGACGGTAAGTTGCGTCGTATTTTTTGTGCCATCATTGTCGATAAAGAAAGCCAGAAACCGATGTTGATTGGTAAGAGTGGCGAAAAGATGAAACAGATCTCTACGGAAGCACGTCAGGACATGGAAAAACTGTTTGGTAGCAAAGTGTACTTAGAAACATGGGTCAAGGTTAGAGGCGGCTGGGCGGATGATGAAAGGGCGTTGAAAAGCTTAGGGTATTAGCATATGGTAAGCAATGTGTACAACATTCCTGTCTATGGCAAACCTATCGAACTTGAAGACCAAGGGATTTTCTACGCAATCAATCGCAAGACCGGTGCTATCAATAATGTCTTCCACTTGGTTTATGAAGACAATGAATGGTATCTCTACCAGCTAAAAAATACCGGAAAAGATGGTGAAATGGGTTGGGTGATATTGGCCGACCATGGCGACTACCCACTAAAAAGCATTGCATCGGAAGAAGTGAAACGTTACTTCGATAAGCCTGAATATGCAGAACCTAAAGGTGCATGGCAAGTGATGCGCAACTCTCGCTACGGTATCGGCAAATTTACTCCTGTATTGAATGATGAAATCACACGCTACGCGATGATCCTTTTTTCAGGTGCGGAAATGTTGGTGCCGCTATTGATCTTGAAAGCTGATGATGATGTGCTGCAAAGCTTGGCACAGATAGATGGCTAATGGTGACAGCAAACACTCTCTCACATCGCCAAGATAATCAGGCAGTTTATGTACTGCATACCTATCCGTTCAAGGAAACCAGCTTAGTTGTAGAATTGTTCGCCCATGGCTTTGGTCGTGTTGCGACTACGGCAAAGGGTGCCAGGCGGCCCCGCT
>JACDEP010000183.1:511-3670 GCA_013816325.1 Methylotenera sp. | reverse complement strand
GAATATAGGCTCCGCCATACAGGAAAAACTATTTTTTTCTATTGGCTTAATAGCGGGCAATAAAGTGGAAAGCTCGGGCACGGTATTGCCCAAACCTTGCGGATATTGTTCCGTGAGCAGTACCGGTACTTCTAAAAGATTTGCAGCCAACGCGAGGGTATTGCAATTTTTAACGACCTCATTCATGGCATCTGTCGACATCGCAGCTTGTAAGCGTGCTTGTATGTCAATGAACGCCAATTGACTTGTACCGGCATTACACATCAAGTTAGTGTGTGCCATTAAGCGTCTTTATTACAACAAGCTGTTGATTGATATCTAGCTTGGTTAGCAGGTTAGCACTTAGTACGGATGCCAAAATAGGGTCATGCGCTAATGCCTGCTGGTAAATTTCCACCGGAGTTTGGGAATCTCCAGCGTAGGCATAAGCAGGAAGCTGCCCACTTAAGCTAATTAATGCGAATACAAAACTAAGAAATTTTTTCATTTTGATTGATTTGCCTATTGAATTTAGCTAAAACTCGAACTTTTCAGCCTGTGGTGCATTAATCAATTGCGGTAAGCAAGTCTCAAACAGGGTTTCGTGCCGAAAAGCTTCTTCGCTGATACGCTGTGTTAAGTTAGCCTGCATAATAGGCGCTTCGCCCGTTACCACGAAAAGACGGCCGCCAATAGCCAACATCCTTTCAGCAACGGTTGGGTGTAGTTGTGTAGAGCCGGTATAAACAATCACATCATAGGGTGCTGTACTTGGCCATCCGACTGCTCCGTCGTCTATATGCAAAGTCACATTTTGGATATTTTCCAGTGCTAAACGTTTTTGTGCAACTTCCGAGAGCGCCGGGTTAATTTCGACGCTATGCACATGCGCTGCTAACTTGGCTAACAAGGCGGTTAAATAGCCGCTGCCCGTGCCTATAAGTAGCACTTTATCATTTTTTTTAACGGATACGGCTTGCAGGATTCTGCCTTCTAATTTGGGGGATAACATGGTCTGGCCATAGCCAATAGGGAGCTCAATATCGGCGAAAGCCAATCCTGCTTGAGAAGGCGCAACAAAGTGTTCACGAGGCACTTCATCTAGCAATGCCAGCACTATAGGGTCCAACACTTCCCAGGTACGGATTTGCTGTTCTATCATGTTGAAACGTGCGGTTTCACGCATAGAACGCTCGGTCTCAGCCGTGCTTGATTCAACTGTTTGCGCATTTAAATTTTCTGCTATTTGTTTCATCTCAAACTCTTAATTTGTTTAGTTTCAATTATAGCGTAACTGCTTTATAACAATGCTTCGCTTTACACCGTACATTGATACCTCACCTTATTTAAGTTGATATTGGTCTAACTTATACCAAAGGGAGCGTTCACTGATCTCCAGTAATTTTGCTGCGCGGCTTTTATTACCCTTCGTACTACTAAGGGCATCTAGAATCAAACGCTTTTCTAGGGCCTCTACCGCATTAGGTAAAGCAAAGCTATTTGTGTTTTCAGGAGTTTCAGGGTGCGTAAGCCCTGTGCTGACCATTTCCGCTGGTAAGTGATGCGGCATAATAGCTTGATTGCCGCTGATAATAGCGGCGCGTTCCAATACATTTTCCAGCTCGCGTACGTTGCCCGGCCAATCGTATCCCAGCAATGCATTGATGGTATTAGCCGAAATATCTACACTGCGTTTCGCCAAGAAATGCTTTACCAGCTTTTCTATATCTGCCTTACGCACTCTAAGTGGAGGTAGTTCGATGCGAAAAACATTGAGGCGGTAATACAGATCTTCGCGCAGTTTCCCTTCTTTAATTGCTTCCTGTGGATTTCTATTGGTAGCAGCGACTATGCGGATATCAACTTGAATCGGCCCGTTGCCGCCTAGGCGTTCAATCACGTTTTCTTGTAATGCCCGCAGCAATTTAGCTTGTAATTGCATAGGCATTTCGGTGATTTCGTCCAAAAATAAAGTCCCGCCGTCCGCCAGCTCAAATTTTCCTATGCGTTCTTTTATAGCGCCGGTAAATGCGCCTTTCTCGTGGCCGAACAATTCAGATTCCAGCATTTCATTAGGAATTGCCGCACAGTTTACCGCTACAAATAAAGCATTCTTGCGCGGCGAGCCCTCATGGATGGCGCGTGCCACCAGCTCTTTGCCTGTACCAGTTTCGCCGACGATTAAAGCGGTGGCTTTTTCCGGGGCAACTTGCCGGATGGCCTCATGTACTTTTTGCATAGCTTCGCTATCACCTATCAAGCTGATGTAGGCGGTTTTTTCTTCACGTAGGAACTGGTTTTCAAGGGACAAGCGTGCAAATGATAAGGCCCGCCGAATGGCCACTTCTAGCTCTTCTAAATCGAACGGGCGCAAAATATAATCCGACGCGCCATTTTTCATAGCCTCAATAGCCGATTTAATCTCGCCTTGTGCGGTGACAATGATCACTGGTAATTCAACATTTTCTTGTCGGATTTCCTTCAGCAATTGCAAGCCATCCATGCGCGGCATATGTAAGTCGCTCACCACACAATCCACCTTGCGGGTACGGATAACTTCTAGTGCCTCACGCCCGTCTTTCGCGGTAATAGGCTGGTAGCCTGCCTGTCGCAGGCTGATCTCCAGCAAGCGCAGCATACTTGGTTCATCGTCCACGGCAAGTACGTGTTTTATTGTTGTGGTCATAATATTTATTTAAGTATGAGTTTGAAGTTTCGGCAGCGTAACCCTGAAATCGGCGCCTCTAGCATTAAGTGATTCAGTATCTACCGCTGGTTTGTTTTGTACTGCCAGGTGAGCAACTGTCGAATTATTTTCTACTATAAGTGTACCAAAATGTGCAGTGACAATCTGCCTGGATATTGCCAGCCCCAAGCCTATACCGCCCGGGCGTTGTGTGAAAAACGGGTCGAAAATGTGTTCTTTTTGCGTCTCATCAATTCCTGCGCCATTATCAGCTATGCTAATGGTCACATTATCTTTAGCTTCAAATAGGCTAACGTTAATCTTGCCTCCTTCAGGCAATACCTGTATTGCATTCAATACTAGGTTGAGGATGACCTGCGTGATCTGCTCGCCATCACATTCTACAAAAAGCTGCGGAGAAGTTAAGCGACTAGTCGCGAGCATCAAACTAATGCTTTTTTTATTGGCCTGCATACGCAACATCGCAATAGCAT
>JACDEP010000183.1:0-501 GCA_013816325.1 Methylotenera sp. | reverse complement strand
ATATTATGCATGGCAAATTCAGGCTGGCGCGGCCTTGCGGAATCCACCAGCGTAGAAACCAGTTTATTCAATCTGTCCGTTTCGGTAGTAATAAAAGTTGTGACTTCCAGGCCTTCCGCACTTAAGTTTTTTTCCCGAGACAACACTTGGGCAGACGAACGCAATATTCCTAATGGGGTTCTTACTTCATGACTCATGGCGGCAGCCATTTCTCCCGCGACTGCTAACTTCGCCGCGCGTGTCAGGTTCTCTTTCGACTGCGCTAAATCTTCCATCATTTTGCCAAAGGCTTCTGACATAGCGCGCACCTCCATAGGGCCATCTAATGGGGGCAAAATAGCTTGTGAAGAGCGCATAAAATGATTTGCGTAATCAGTTAACTTAGCTAATGGTTTGGTAATACTACGTGCCAATGGCGCTGCCAAAGCAGTGGTTAAAAAAGCGGTGCCCAACAATAAAAGAATAAAAATGAATCCCATGCGTTGAACGGGTTTCATGGCG
>JACDEP010000069.1:8602-11017 GCA_013816325.1 Methylotenera sp. | reverse complement strand
GGCATTCCATTTAGCGAAGTATATAAGGCGCTTATCTTATCTGCGCGTAGCCTGATTGAAACGGAACCTGCTTATAACTATGTCACAGCCCGCTTGCAATTGGATTTGGTGCGCGCCGAGGTTTTGGGTGAACGTGTAAGTCATACTAAAATGGATGCACATTATGCGGATTACTTTCCGCATTACATCAAAATGGGCATTGATGCAGACCTGCTGGATCCACGTTTAGCCCAATTTGATTTAGATATACTTGCAAAATCATTAGTCAAAGAGCGCGATTTTCAATTTGGCTATCTAGGTATCCAAACACTGTATGACCGCTATTTCTTGCATATTGAAGAGCGTCGTATCGAACTGCCGCAAATCTTCTTCATGCGAGTGGCGATGGGTTTAGCGATAAACGAAATTGACCGCGAAGCCCGTGCAACAGAGTTCTATAACGTATTGAGCACATTCGACTTTATGAGCTCAACACCAACTCTATTCAACGCAGGCACATTGCATTCACAACTTTCATCTTGCTACCTCACTACAGTCAGCGACGACTTGGATGGGATCTACCAAGGTATTAAAGAAAATGCATTACTGCAGAAATATGCAGGTGGTTTAGGTAACGACTGGACGCCAGTTCGTTCATTAGGTGCGCGTATCAAAGGCACGAATGGCAAGAGCCAAGGCGTAATTCCATTCCTGAAAGTAGTGAACGACACAGCGGTTGCAGTAAATCAAGGCGGTAAACGTAAAGGCGCGGTATGCGGCTACCTGGAAACCTGGCATTTGGATATTGAAGAGTTTTTAGATTTACGTAAAAACACCGGGGATGACCGTCGTCGTACGCATGACATGAATACCGCGCATTGGATTCCAGATTTATTTATGCGTCGCTTAACTGAGGCTGGTGAGTGGACATTGTTTTCACCTTCAGACGTGCCTGACTTGCATGACAAATACGGCAAAGCGTTTGAAATAGCGTATGTGGAATACGAGCGCCGTGCCGACAGTGGTGAAATCAAGCTATTCAAGCGGGTGCCTGCTTTGCAGATGTGGCGCAAGATGCTTTCGATGTTATTTGAAACAGGTCATCCTTGGATTACGTTCAAAGACCCATGCAATATTCGCTCACCACAGCAACACGTGGGCGTAGTACATAGCTCAAACTTGTGTACAGAAATTACACTGAATACATCTGACACTGAAATCGCGGTTTGTAATTTGGGTTCTGTGAATTTGATACAGCATCTAACAGAAGTTAATGGCAAATTAGTGTTGGATGACCATAAATTGCAAGCAACGATTAAAGTTGGCATGCGCATGTTAGACAACGTAGTAGATATTAACTTCTACCCAGTAGGTAAAGCGCGTAACGCTAATACACGCCATCGGCCAGTGGGTATGGGCATCATGGGTTTCCAAAATTGTCTGCATGCGATGCGTATTCCGTATGCAAGTATGGAGGCGGTTGAGTTTGCTGATCGTGCGATGGAAATGGTGTGTTACAACGCGTATTGGGCATCAACTGTGTTAGCAGAAGAGCGCGGTCCGTACTCTAGCTTTAAAGGCAGCTTGTGGGATCAAGGCATTCTGCCACTGGATACGTTGGATCTCCTTGCTAGTGAACGTGGCGGCAATGTGGAAGTAGACAGAAGCATGACGTTGGATTGGGATGCTTTGCGGAGCCGCATCCAAAAAGTCGGTATGCGCAACTCTAATTGCGTGGCAATTGCACCTACTGCGACGATTTCTAACATTGTGGGTGTATCAGCCAGCATTGAGCCTGAATACCAAAACTTGTACGTTAAGTCCAATTTATCCGGTGAATTCACGATTGTGAATGAGCAACTAGTGATTGACCTTAAAGCCCGGGGCTTGTGGGATAGGGTGATGGTGTCTGATTTGAAATATTTTGATGGCTCGCTACAAAAAATTGACCGCGTACCTGCTGATTTAAAACAACTTTATGCGACAGCATTTGATGTTGACCCAAGCTGGTTGATTGAAGCAGCGGCACGTCGTCAAAAATGGATAGACCAAGCACAGTCACTCAACCTGTACTTTGCGGTGCCTTCTGGCAAAAAGCTGCATGATACGTATCTATTGGCTTGGCAGCGCGGCTTGAAAACTACATATTACCTGCGCTCTTTAGGGGCAACTGCGGCAGAGAAATCTACAGGGTCTGGCGGTGAATTGAATGCAGTTTCATCAGGTGCAGTAGAGGCGTCCAAGATGTGTTCGATTGATAACCCAGAGTGTGAGTCTTGCCAATAAATATGGCTACGTTAACCATTAGTAACAACACCATTCGTCATTCCGGCGCAGGCCGGAATCTAGTCCATCGTTATTGACTGGACCCCGGCCTACGCCGGGGTGACGCCAAGCAACGACACCCTCTAAGAATTAGATGGTAAAATAACAACC
>JACDEP010000069.1:7970-8592 GCA_013816325.1 Methylotenera sp. | reverse complement strand
GCTTAGTGTAGTCTCAATAGGCAATTACTTGTGTTGAGGCCTGGCTGGATACCAGCTTACGCTGGTATGACGAACAAGAAAAATAGTACTTATGAAAAAGGAATATAAATGCTTTCATTTGAAGATGAAGTTTACGTAGAACCTGCTAAGCCGCAATTAGCATTAGTATCAACAGTTGAAGATAAATTAGTTGTAGAAGTTGCAGCCAATCAGCCTTTAATTTCAAGCAATCAGCCTTCAATTTCAAGTCGGGTGAACGCATCTGATAAGCGCATGATTAATGGTCAAACGGATGTAAATCAATTGGTACCATTCAAATATCATTGGGCGTGGGATAAATACTTGGCGGGCTGCGCAAATCATTGGATGCCACAAGAAGTTTCCATGAGCCGTGATATTGCACAGTGGAAAGACAGCACGGCATTGACTGACGACGAACGTTTGATTGTTAAACGTAACTTGGGCTTTTTTACCACGGCAGACTCACTTGCTGCTAACAATATCGTGCTCGGTACTTATCGTCACATTACTGCGCCAGAGTGCCGCCAATACTTGCTGCGTCAGGGTTTTGAAGAAGCCATTCATACCCACGCTTATCAATATATCGTTGAGAGCTTGGGTC
>JACDEP010000069.1:0-7960 GCA_013816325.1 Methylotenera sp. | reverse complement strand
TCCTAACCGATCCAGAGTTCAAAACTGGTACGCCAGAAACAGATCAGAAACTATTGCGATCACTCATCGTATTCGCCTGCATCATGGAAGGCCTGTTTTTCTATGTAGGCTTTGTGCAGATTCTTGCACTTGGTCGCCAGAACAAGATGCAGGGCGCAGCGGAGCAATATCAATACATTCTGCGTGATGAGTCTATGCACTGCAATTTCGGTATCGACGTCATTAATACGATTAAATTAGAGAACCCGCATCTGTGGACCGCTGAATTCCGTGAGGAAATCAAAGGCCTAATGCAACAAGGTGTTGAGCTGGAATATCGTTACGCAGAGGCGACCATGCCGCGCGGTGTACTTGGTTTGAATGCGACGATGTTCAAAGAGTATTTACGCTTTATCGCCAACCGTCGTTGCCAGCAAATTGGCTTGGATGTACTCTATACGGGAGCAACTAACCCATTCCCGTGGATGAGTGAGATGATCGATCTAAAGAAAGAAAAGAACTTTTTTGAAACGCGCGTGACAGAATATCAAACAGGCGGCGCACTAAGCTGGGATTAGCTTTATGTTGAACGGTCTGATGGCACTGCAAGATAACTCGGAAGGTACTGTAATTGCATACTGCATTATATCACGCACCCGGTTTTTTGAAGCATGACATGGGGCTGGATCACCCGGAAAGCCCAGCGCGTATCCGTGCTATCGAAGAGTGGTTGATTGCATCAGGCTTATTTAATTACCTGATTCACCACGAAGCGCGTAGAGCCAATAAAAGCCAGTTAGCCCTCGTCCATAGTGTCCAATATATCGACTGGGTGTTTAAACAATCCCCTAAGACCGGACTGGTTGAGCTTGATGGTGATACCTCTATGAATCCATATACGCTGGATGCCGCATTACGTGCGACCGGGGCGGCCATCAAAGGAGTAGATTTGGTGATGGCCGGCGAGGTTAAGAATGTATTCTGTAATGTTCGTCCGCCAGGGCACCATGCTAAACGCAGCAAGGGGGCAGGCTTCTGTATTTTCAATAACGTGGCCGCTGCAGCGGCTCATGCGATTGAGTATCATGGCTTGAAACGTGTAGCCATTGCAGATTTTGATGTGCATCACGGCGACGGCACGGAAGATATTTTTCATGACGACCCGCGCGTCATGCTTTGTTCAACATTCCAGCATCCGTTCTACCCACACAGCGGCGCAGCTAGCGGCAATGACCACATGATCAATGTTCCGCTTGCGGCCAACACAACAGGAGAAGAGTTTCGAACGGCTGTAAATAAGTATTGGCTACCCGCTTTGGAGCGCTTCCAGCCGCAACTTCTATTGATTTCCGCAGGTTTCGATGCACACTGGGAAGACGATGTAGGCGGATTGGCCTGGAAAGAAAGCGATTATCTCTGGATAACAGAAGTGCTCAAAGGTGTTGCCAATAAACACGCCCAAGGCCGCATCGTATCAGTCTTGGAAGGCGGTTATACCTTGCATGCGCTTGGGCGCAGCGTGATGACGCATATTAAAAGCTTGAGCGAACTATAATTCTAGCGAGCTATAAGCTTTCTAAACCTAGAATTGGGTCAATTTTTTCCTGATTTCCAGTTCATCCAAACCTTTACCGATAATCACGATGCGAGAAGTCGGTTCCTCTTCACTCCAGCCTTCAAGCAAGGTAGGCGGGTAAGGTGTGAAATGCACAGCGTGGATTGCGAGCGGCGCGGATTGGTCTTCTGCATAGATAATACCTTTGAGTCTCAGCAAGTTCTTACCGTAGATTTGACAGAACTTGAGTAAATGGGGCTTTAATTGCGACCATTTGAGCGGCTGCGGCATGACCACGGTAAAGCTCACAATGTCATCATCATGCGCTTTTTGCGGCAATGTGCCTTTCGGCGGTTTGGGCTTGTATGGCGCACGCAGCCAACGCTGTGGCTCAGGTTGTTTGGTGACGATATCAAACAAGCCTACATCAATCACAAAAGCCGGGTCTAATTCGCCCTGTACAACTTTATGCTGGGTTGCGCCGGGGTTAATGCTAATCAGCTTCTCTTTTAGGGTGCTGATTTGCTCATTACTAGCTAAGTCGGTTTTGGTGAGTATTAATACATCCGCCACAGCTGCTTGCTTGAGTGCTTCTAAATTGTCTTCGATTTGCTGTAAGCCATACACGCTGTCAATGGTCACGACTACAGCATCCAATCTATAGGTAGATTCAATCACCGGTTCGTTCATCAAATTGGCTAGAATCGGCCCTGGGTCAGCCATACCTGTGGTTTCTATCACTAGCCGTTGGAATTCCGGAATGGCTTGTAAAGCACGTTTAAAAAACAGGTCGCGCATGGTGTCAGCTAGCTCGTTTTTCAGTGTGCAGCACAGGCAGCCTGAACTTAAAAGCACCGTGTTATCTGCAATGTGCTCGTTTTCAATATTCTGTGCCAAGTTGCTATTGGCAAATACTTGGTCTAGCCCAGCATCACCGAGCTCGTTGATGATGATAGCGGTATCTTTCATCGAAGGATGATGTAACAGTTTGTTCAGTAAAGTAGTCTTGCCACTACCTAGAAAACCAGTGAGCAGGGTGACGGGTATGCGTTTATCCATTTGTTTCTAATCGTAAAATTTATAAAGTTGGGATTACCAATATTGCAGTTGTTCACGCCAAACATTCCTCATTATATTGAGCTTAACCAAATCAACATTAAAATGGACTGGTATACTGCTCGACTATTTTGGATTGTACTCGATTAAAATTGCCGTTAAGTAAATCCCAGCCCAAGCAAATGATTAAGTGAATAATGAACGTATTTTTTGAAGAAGACGGCACTTTTAAAGTAGCCTCTATCATGACCGAAACGCAAGGTTCTATGCAAATAGAATCTGCCAGTGGCAAGCGCAGTAAAATCAAATCCAATAATGTATTGATGCGCTTCGAATTGCCGTTAACAGGGTTTTTGGAAGCTGCAAATGCTGAAGCCGACACCCTAGAATTGGATTTTTTGTGGCAATGCTGCGGTGAACCAGAGTTCGGTTTTGAAGAGTTCGCAGAGGATTACTATGGCCATAAAGCTGCGCCCATCCAAGCTGCAGCCGTCGCCATTAAATTACATAGTGCGCCAGTTTACTTCAACCGTAAAGGCAAAGGCCGGTACAAGGCCGCGCCTTCCGAGATTCTAAAAGCCGCGCTTGCCGGATTAGAGAAAAAGCGTCTTTTAACAGAAAAAATGGCTGCTTATGTGGCACAGCTAAAAGCCCAACAAATGCCGGATGACTTGTTGCAGAAGCTGGATATGTTGCTATATGAGCCTGATAAAAATTCATTTGAATATAAAACACTAGACGCGGCATCAGGCGAAACGCATTTAAGTCACCTCAAGTTATTACAAGCCTGTGGTGCCATTCCTTCTGCCCATGATTTTCACTTAGGCGCATTCCTTAGGGAGTATTTTTCTAAAGGTACCGAATTTAACGCCACCGAAATTACCGAAATACCCAATGAGTTGCCTCTTGCCGACGTAGAAGCATTCAGTATTGATGACAGTACCACGACTGAAATCGATGATGCGTTTTCTATACAGCATTTGGATGATGGCACTACGCGCATCGGTATTCACATTGCTGCACCTGCTTTAGGTATTGCTGTTGATAGCGCTTTAGATAAAGAAGTCATGCAGCGTTTATCCACGGTATATATGCCCGGGAATAAGATTACTATGTTGCCGGAAGTCGCGATTAGGCCATTTAGTTTAGATGCTGGGCAGGTCAAGCCAGTATTATCTCTGTATTTGCATGTGGCTGCAGATTTTACGATTACGCAGCGTGATAGCAAGGTTGAGCGCATCAAGATTGCTGATAACCTGCGCCACGATGAGCTGGAACCATTCTTTAATGAAACGACTTTAGAGGCAGATAGCGGCCATGCTTATTGGGCTAAGTTATTGTTCTTGTTTAATTTGGCAGAGTCATTAGAAAAAGCACGTGGCAAACACGATCCGAATAAACCAATCCAAATTGACTACAATTTTTATGTGAATAATGACAAAGTCAGCATCGAAGGTCGGCGTCGCGGCTCGCCTATGGATAAATTAGTCGCTGAACTTATGATAGAGGCCAATAATCAATGGGGGGCCTTGCTAGCAGCGCATGAAGTACCGGGGCTTTACCGCGCACAGACCGGTGGCAAAGTCTTTATGACGACCAAAGCCGAGCCGCATCAGGGTTTGGGCGTGGCACAATATGCATGGAGCACTTCGCCTTTGCGGCGCGCGGTCGATTTGATCAACCAGCGTCAAATTATCAGCGTAGTGCAAAATACCGAGCCTGCATACCCGCAAAATAGCGATGCTTTAACTACGCATATGCGTAATTTTGAGCAGACTTACAATGCTTACAACGAGTTTCAAACCCGCATGGAGCGTTACTGGTGCTTGCAGTACCTAGTGCAAGAGTCCATAGAGAATGTGAATGGTTTTGTATGGCGCGATAACTTGGTTCGGCTGGACGACGTGCCTTACATTACCAAGGTCTATGGGTTACCAGAGCTCAAAGCGGGTACTCGCGTTAGTTTGCAAGTCCAAGAAGTGGATACTTTACTCATGGAGCTACGCACCAAATTCTTAGGCGTGATTGAAGAGGCTACGCAAGCCGAACCAGTGATGATTGATGAAGAAAATCAAGAAGCTACATAATGTTTTGTACCGCAAAACAAGCTAAAGAAATGCATGTTTAGAGTTGCAAAACATTTGATGAAAGCCATCGTAGGCGACTCGGTAGATGTGAGCGAAGCGGATGGTGTGCGTGCCTTGCATTTAGGCTCAGTGACAATTCAAAGCGCGATGCGGATCCGCGATCCGTTGGCTTTGGAGTTAGCGTATACGCGTGGCATGATGTGCTTTTTGCTGTTCGGTTTCGATATTAAAAACGTGCTGGCGATTGGCTTAGGTGGCGGTTCAATACCAAAATATATCCATGCATACTGCCCGGAAATGACGACCAAAGTCATTGAGATTAACCCTAAAATTATCCAAGTGGCACGTAGTCAGTTCTATGTGCCAGAGAATGATGAGTATCTGGAAGTCATTGAAGGTGATGGCCTTCAATATCTTGCCGAGCATTCATTAGATGCGGATGTGCTATTGATAGATGCTTTTGACAGTAACGGTATTCCACCGGATTTTTGCAGTCAGAACTTTTTTGACCAGTGCGCAAATACGTTGAATAGTGATGGCATATTGGCGATCAATTTATGGGGAAGCGACAAAAACTTTGATCTCTATCTGCAGCGTATAGAACAAAGTTTTAATGGCAAGGTGCTGATACTGCCGACCGGTAAGCCCGGCAATATCGCAGTATTTGGCTTTAACCGCGAACCCGCTGATTTACGTATCGCAAGTTTACGTGAACGTGCGAAAATGCTCGAGAAAACACACAAAATTGAGTTTCTGCAGTTTGTTGAAAAACTAGCAGAGCATAACCAAAGCAGTAATAACCGAATTTTCCTGTCACCGAATTTTCATGTTTTGTGACAAGAAAACTCATTAATCCTTTGGAGTTACTTTTTGAAATGATTGTATGACTACAAAAAAGATTAATATTTAACAAAAAATTTTAAGTAAAGCGACAAATAAGCATGGCACCCAATAGATACTTCGCAACCTGCCCACGTGGCCTAGAGCAATTACTGGTAGACGAATTAGAGCAAGTTGGCGCTAAGTCTGTAAAATCTACTGATGGCGGCGCGAGCTTTGATGGTGACTGGGCGGTTTGCTATGCGGCAAATCTGCATTCACGTATTGCCACACGCATCATGTGGCAAGTAGCGCGTGGCAAATACCTCAATGAAGAAGACTTGTTTGAGGCGGCTTATAAGCTAAATTGGCCGCAATGGTTCGATGTGAGGCATGATTTTATGGTTAAAGTCACAGGTGTAAAATGCCCGTTGAAAAGCCTGGAATTCGCTACTTTGAAAATCAAAGATGCAGTATGCGATAAATTCAGGCTAGCCGTCGGTAGCCGCCCTTACATTGATACTAAAATGCCTGCGGTGCGCATCCATGCTTATCTAGCGGCAGATGAGTACCAGTTCTACCTAGATACTTCTGGTGCAGCGCTTTACCAGCGCGGAAATCGCGGAGCTAGTATCGAAGCGCCTCTACGTGAGAATCTGGCCGCTGGAATTTTGAAGCTATCGGGTTGGCAAGCGGGGCAGCCTTTGTTAGACCCTATGTGCGGTAGCGGTACCTTCTTGTTAGAGGCGGCAATGGTCGCTTTAGGTATGCCACCAGGGATTAATAGAAGTTTTGGTTTTGAGAAACTTAAAACCTATGAGTCTGATAGCTGGAAGAAAATCAAGAACCAGGCTGCTAAAAAAGTTAAGAAAGTATCTTTCCAAAAAATCTACGGCTCAGACCTAGATCTGCGAGCAGTACGTATCAGCAAGCAAAACCTGGAAGCAGCGGGCTTGCTGGACGCTGTGCAATTGACGCATGTCGATATAGTGAATGCGATTCCTCCGGCAGACCACGGTGTTTTAGTGGCAAACCCACCGTATGGTGTGCGTATCGGTGAAGATGAAGAGCTGGCTGCGCTTTACCCGAAAATGGGCGAAGCGCTTAAAAAGAAATTCGCAGGCTGGAATACGTATTTCCTGACTAATGACTTGCGGATGCCCAAGCTTATGCGTCTGACGCCAAGCAAACGTACCCCTTTGTTTAATGGTCCGTTGGAATGCAGGCTATTTGAAATCAAAATGGTGGCGGGAAGTAACCGTAAATAAGCTTGGAGGGTATTAATGAGTGATTCATTGGCAGCATTGAAGCAGAAGTTACAGGACTTTGTAGATGCGCGGGATTGGGCGCAATTCCATTCACCCAAAAACCTCGCGATGGCGATGATAGTGGAGGCGGCAGAACTAGTTGAACATTTTCAATGGGATACAGAAACCGAAAGCCGAAGCTTATCTGCAGAAAAGCGCGAGCAGGTAGGGCATGAGCTAGCTGATACTTTTGTATATCTGCTCAGAATATCGCAGGTATTGGATATCGATTTAATAGCAGCCGCGAATGATAAGATAACACTTAATGCAAAAAAATACCCGGTAGAAAAAGCCCGCGGTAAGAATAATAAATATACAGATTACCAATAATAAATACCAAAATTTTATCTAAATACACGCAATAAAAAAGCCCGCAAAAGCGGGCTTTTTTAATAACTTTACTATTGTTTCAATGCGGCTAATGCTGCATCATAGTTAGGTTCATTAGCGATTTCGCTGACTAATTCAAGATGTTTAATCACGTTATTTTCATCTAGCACAATGACAGAACGTGCTGCCAAGCCAGCGAGTTTGCTGGTATGGATCAGCAAGCCATAGCATTTTAAAAAATCACGGCCGCGCATTGTAGACAAATTTTGTACATTCTCTAAGCCTTCTGCAGCGCAAAAGCGTGTTTGAGCAAAAGGCAGGTCAGCAGAAATATTCAGGACAACAGTATTTTCCAGACCGTTTGCATGTTTGTTAAAAGCACGTACAGACATAGCGCAGGTTGGCGTGTCCACGCTTGGAAAAATGTTTAGTACTTTACGTTTTCCTGCAAATGCGTCTAAAGAAACGTCCTGCAATGCTTTGTCGACTAAGGTGAAGTCGGGTGCTTTTGAGCCTACTTCAGGCAAATTGCCTGTCAGTTCGACGGGGTTTCCTTTAAGGGTAACGTTACTCATTTTGATTTCCTCGTTGCTTTGGTTTTTTAGACCAGGTTGGTAAGATTATTAATTATTGCTTCGCATCTAGTTGTAAGAGCATCATAAAACAAAAACGCCCATTTGGAATAGGGCGTTTTTGAAATTATCGACCAGTCATGCTTACGCTATCTTAATTCTGATAGCGCAAAGACCGTTTAGTTGCTTAAGCAAGCAGGTTTTCGCTTAAATAGCCGATCGTCATGGTTTGATTATGGAATACAGTATCGTTGG
>JACDEP010000068.1:1110-11028 GCA_013816325.1 Methylotenera sp. | reverse complement strand
CTTAATGATAGTGAGAAAATTAGAAAAATCTTAAAAAGCCTAGATAAAATGGGTTTTAGAATCTCTCTTGATGATTTCGGTACAGGTTACTCCGCACTAAGTTATTTAAATAAATTTCCTGTAAGTGAAATTAAAATTGATAAATCCTTTGTGCAAGGCATTATAGATAATCCCGATCACGGGCTTGTTATACAAGCGATCATCTCAATGGCGAAAAGTCTAGGTAAGGATTTGGTCGCTGAAGGCGTGGAAACAGCCGAACAATCCGAGTATTTATTAAGACTGGGTTGCCAGACAGTTCAGGGGTTTCTATATAGTAAACCTAAGCCTTATAAGGATATTTTCTTTCCTTAGTAAACTTGATTTAAATACGATTTGATATAAAAAACTTTAGATGAGATGAAACTAGAGTAATTGGTTTCCATGATTAAGGCTTTTGGCTTAGTACACTGATAGATGTAGAGATTTCAATTCAAAATTCAAAGGAAGCGATCGTTGTAAAGAGTCCTACAAATCTGCTTTGATTACGAATGGTAAAGTGGTTGGCTCACTTGAATATGCGCGAGGCATTACTAAAAGATCAAAAGATACGAGCCCAGTCACTTTAATCAACTGAGTCCGATAATGTTTGAAAAGTTAAGAGTGGAAATAAAAAAACGTCTACCAAAGTGCGTAAAGTCTAGATGACTATGCTGGGGCGGCATCTCTCCATGCTTTAACTGAATTGCGATAATGTAGAAACACTATTCCAGAATATACAACTGCACCTACAAGAATAGAAGTGAAGAGATTAAGTATCCCATTGAGTTGTAATGCGGATGTCTCAAACCGGAAGGCTAGCACTGCTATGGACATTGAAGCAGTTGCAATAAATGGTTTTATAAGTGGGCTCAGTTGTTCCTTCCAGTTAAAGCTACCGTGCTTTTGCAATACGAAAATACTTAAAGGAAAGGTTGCTAGCACTCTTACTCCCCAAGCAGTCATTACAAAGATCGGAGAAAGATGTTGAGTGACATAAACTGCAATTATAGTGATAGCCGCACCACATAATGCAGGTAGCAGCATTGCTTTAGAAAAGCCTATAGCACGAAGATAAGGCGAGGCAAAAACACGTGTGAATGAAACCATCCACACGATGCAGACGACATTAATCAAAGGCACCAGGTCTCCCCATTTTTTTCCTATGAAAAGAGGAACCCAGTCGCTAGAGGTTAATAGAAGGCCAACGAAGATTGGCATCGCGACGAGAGAAACCATTTCTGTAGCAACTTTAAAAGACTGTTTAAGTTTATTTGGCTGGTCTTGAATAGAAGAGAAAAGTGGAAGGCCGATACGGTTTGAAACTGAAGAAATGACGTTTGCGATGACTTCGCCTGTGCGAGTGGCAATATTGATAATGCCAAGTACTTCTAAACCATGAAATGCCCCTACGAGTAGATTAAATACTCTAGTGAGAAATGCCCATAATGCGTTCTCAAGCATAATAGGCATGCCATATTTACAAAGCTCCATTGCATGGCGTATTGAATACCCTCTACCGGGTTTTTTTTCTGTGTATGACCATAGCACTGCGGTTGAAATAACATTTTGACTAATGCCAGCAATTACGATGCTCCAAATTCCAAAATGCATAATAGCCAGTGTTATAGCCACAATCCCATAGGTCATTTTTCCTGCAAAGGTTCTTTTAGCAACCACTTTAGTTTCCAGATCTCTATCAAGAAGTGCAGCAGGAACTAAATTTACTCCGACAAATAGGCAAGAAAACCCTTCAGTGACCATCAGTGCCGCCAAAAGAAGTTCGGATGTTCCCAGCAGGAAATAGCAAGCGATTGATAATGAGATCAAAAATCCCAAAATGCCCATCAAGGTGCTAAGCCAGAAGGCGCTATTAATGTAAAGAGCATTAATACCTTGGCGTTGAATGATGGCTTCTGTCAATCCAAACGAGGTCAACAACTGGATCAAAATGACAATAGATTGCGCCAAAGCTATTGCACCAAAGTCTTCTGCGTTTAATACTCTTGTTAAGATCGAAAGCGTTAGGATGCCTAGCAATCCAGTTGACATACTATCAACAATAGCCCAAGGAACCGCTTTACGAAGTGATCTTGGCATTCGCTTCTAATTTTTTCTCTAAGGATGGCATAGGGTTATCCAATAACCGTTGGATAGCTCTAGATCCGCCCTTGATTTGCCGCCATATAGTACGCATATAGCGGATAACTGCGAACTGATGAATAAGTTTGTTTTTGAATATCGCAAACTTGAGACCTTGAACCCAAGGGTCCTTAATATTGCTTTGGGTTGCCGTATCTACGATATCATTCAACAGCGCTATCTGCTGTTCATTTGAAGTGCGCAGACAAGAAACTGCACTTATAGAAGGCGCACCTAACAATGAAGAGGGCAATGGAACCCCCATAGCGAGAAAATTCATTTTAGTTCTTATGCATTTTTCGCAAATGCCACAATTTTTACCAGTAAGCGGCCCTGCCCAGCAAACTCTTAAATTCCTCAAGCCCACTTCCCAATCAGAAATAACTTTTGCCTTTTCAGTACGTGCACATTCACCACCATCGTATTCCACTTTGAATCCGTCGCTGGAGAGCATGCCGTAAGTCATTGGGCTTCCCCCCCAAGGGAATATAAGCCTGCGATAATCCATATCGGACCCTATTAATGCGGTATCTACAGAACCCAGCCAGTTCATCAAACAAGTGGCTACTCCATTACCAAATTCCATTTCCCAATTAGCACACACCTGGCTTTTCCAATTAGTTTGGATAGTCACCAGAGGAACACTGATGGACTGCAATGTTTCAGAAGCTGATGCAGCAGAAATCTCGAAAGCTTGTATTTTTTCCAAGGGGATATCAAAGCCCTGAATCAAGGCACCGGCCAAAATCTTCCGGTTCTTGCGGCCCACTCTTCCATTGTGATGACGCCATGCAGTAAACGTTGCGTCAAGACCTCCAGAAAAAGCAGCAATGGCCTTATTTCTAGCTTGAGAAAAAATAGTGCGAGATTTATCGTACACTTCTTCATCTGAAAATATTCTGATGCTTTTATAAAGATTTGGACAGTAGTTAACCCATGAAGCAACAAGGGCTTCAAGATTTTCTAGCAAGGAACGGCTGACAGGACCTGCAATATATAAATCTTCACCCTTACTCATTGCGTAAAAGATGAAGCATGTTGCTGCCATGTCATGTAAGTCTAGCGGGGGAGGAAGTACATCATTTGCGCCTTTAATGTCCCACCAAACCTCTTTGTCTTGAGATCTAGCTATACGCCTGACAAGGCCTTCTGACCTTTCTTCTGAAAGTGTTACGGTGATCATAGTTTTCTCCAAATATTTTATAGCCAGTTTTTTTAATTTTTTACTGACTTTTTTTATTAAGAATTCTTCTAAATATCAACACCTAAAACAATTTTTTGTAACATTCTATACAGGAGCGGACGTGCTAGTCTTGAACTGGTTTAGGAAGTTTCTAATGATTATCCTACTCTTTTTTTCATGGCCTAAGCTATAGTCTGAACGGACTACCAAATTATCACATTGAAGAGGAT
The DNA here is from genome assembly GCA_013816325.1 of Methylotenera sp. Taxonomy (GTDB): domain Bacteria; phylum Pseudomonadota; class Gammaproteobacteria; order Burkholderiales; family Methylophilaceae; genus Methylotenera. The sequence continues at coordinate 7,455 of JACDEP010000068.1, read as the reverse complement.
GGGAATTGACCCACAATGGCTGCCTGGTTGATCCAAACCACCAAAGGCAACCCCAAGAGGCATGCCCGTATATAGTGACAGTCATTCTTTATGAAACTGTTGCGAAGGCATCTAATAAGCTGATTTTCTCTAACCAACTGATACGCCAGCTATTGCACACGGCTTTGGTGCAAGGCATTAAATGGAGCAGGACTGGAGGGCTTTTTCGGTTACATAATTTGAGACACGTTGGGCATTTCGGCATCGTCAAGCCAGCTTAGTAATTAAACTTAAAGACTTGTGTGGCTGGATAACTAGGGCAAAGGGTAATCAGTAGGCACAGTTCGCAACTCAAAAGCTGGCGTTCGCTGCTTGAAGAATCTCACTAGATCAAGCTGGGTAACGTGGGGGTTGCCACGTTTAATCAGGGCGCAGAAATGAGAAAGGCCCGCGCACAAACCCTGAACTTTAAATACGTGCTCCTTGCTCCAAGGCCATGGGCGGATTTACAGAGGAGCTAACTAATTGATTTTAATTCTATTTCGTTACTATCAATGGCTAGAGTCGCTAATAATTATCAAGATTCTATGATAGATTTAGGTGGGTTATAGCTGAAGCGCATATTTGAAATTGGCTGTTAAGTATTACAGTTGCGTAAACATTATCTATTTACTAGTATACGAATAAAAACCATCTCATTATAAGAAATAAACAAAAAACATGATGAATATTTCTGCATTAAAGAGTCTTCCTATTAGTCCAAATCATGTCATTTGGGTTGTGTTTGTATTTATGTTGCGCAATAAAATCTATGGTACTTTGAGTGGCCCTTACGCTAAGGTACGTTTTAGCCACATTAAGCTGTTTAGCAATCGCAAATATGTTTGATTTTTTTACGTAAATTTTTAGCAATATTTACTGACATTAATTTATGTTTATATTTATCTTACTGATTTTTAAGAATTAATAATAATAAATCGCTGGTTAGGACTAAGCCTGAAGGGATCGTAGAGTGAATTTATTTCCTGAAGTCAAAAACCATAAATATAAGCTATTCACTTTTAAGATAATATTTCTTTATCTTCTAATTGGTTTTATTTGGGTTGTGTTCAGCGATTCAATCTTCACCGAACGGAACTCTAATCCGGCTTACTTTGAAGTTTTTGTACACTATAAACGATTTATTAATATACTTTTTACTGCCAGTTTGCTTTACCTACTAATTAGTAAGACATTTCAGCAAATCAAAACACAGAAATCTCTAAATACGGGCATCGATAATTGGAAGTTCGTGCTTGAAGGCCCAGGTGATGGACTATGGGATTGGGATTTACAAAGTAACAAATTAACCCGCTCAGAGCGTTGGAAAGAGATTTTTGGGTATTCGAACTTAGAATTAGGAACTGCACCCGAAGATACGCATAAGCTCATTCATCCAGAAGACTCTAAAAAAGTACTCAAGGATATTGAAGATTTTATTGCAGGTAAAATGGCTGTACTCTTTTCTGAATTTAGAATGTTGTGTCACGATGGCTCATGGCGCTGGGTGTCAAGTAGAGGGATGCTTTTTAGCGATACGGCAGGAGGAAAGCCAACGCGGATTATAGGAACACATACAGATATTAGTGTCCTCAAACTATCTGAAGATAAATATTTTCAACTCGCCCATTATGACCAAATTACACAATTACCCAATAGAGCACTTTTTCTGGATCGTTTTGCTTTAGATATCAAGCGCTGCATGCGAATGGGCAATTCAATTACGCTACTATATCTAGACTTAGATGAGTTTAAAGAGGTAAATGATACGCTAGGGCATATGATGGGGAATGTTTTATTGAAAGAGGTTGGCACCCGTCTTACCAGCAGTGTGAGAGCGACTGATACTGTGGCGCGTATAGGTGGTGATGAGTTTGTTATCGTATTAAATAACCTGAATAAAAATTTCACCGCCGAGATATCTGCTCAAGCTATCCTAACCAAGCTGGCGGAGCCATTTCAGCTTGGAAATGATACTGCTCATATTACTTGTACTATTGGTATAAGTACTTATCCCGAAGATGGTACGGATATCGAAGTATTACTTAGCAACGCTGACCAAGCCATGTATGCAGCTAAGCTATTAGGTAAGAACAGATACAACTATTTCACAGCCTCGCTGCAAAAAATTGCCACAGAGCGAATGCATTTGGTGAATGATCTGAGAGTAGCGTTGCATAGGAATGAGTTTCAACTTTTCTATCAACCAATCTTCAATATTCATACAGGAGAAGTACATAAGGCAGAAGCTCTTATTCGTTGGATGCATCCGATACGAGGTATGGTGAGTCCTGGGGACTTCATTCCAATTGCCGAAAGTACTGGCTTAATTGTAGAAATTGGGAATTGGGTGTTTGAAGAAGCTGTACGACAAGCAGTTATCTGGCGTAAGCAAGATCCGAATTTTCAAATCAGTATTAATAAATCACCAGTCCAGTTTAAACTAGGCCTCAAACACATAGGCTGGATAGAGTATCTGAGACAATTGGATTTACCCGGAAGCAGCATAGTGATTGAGATTACTGAGGGCCTATTACTTGATGCTAAGAGCCCTGTCATTAAAAAGCTTGCTGATTACCGTGATGCCGGCATCCAAATTGCAATAGATGATTTTGGAACAGGCTATTCCTCACTTTCTTACCTTCGCAAGTTTGAAATGGACTATCTTAAAATTGATCAGTCCTTCACAAGCAATATTGCAACCAGCGCTTCTGATATGGCCTTATGTGAGGTAATAATCTTGATGGCGCACAATTTGGGAATGAAAGTAATTGCGGAAGGCATCGAAACACAGAAGCAATTGGATTTATTGCTTAATGCGGGGTGTGATCTAGGGCAAGGATATTTCTTTTCTAAACCAGTGACTGCAACTGCCTTTGAAAAAAACATTTTTAAGTTAAATTAAATAAATAAACTGCTTCTATTGTCTAGTTTCATCATTAGGTTGGGCTTAAGATGTAGCGGCATGGTATAGGCAACTCTGATGTCAACGAGCGCATGATGATTGATTTCTCTTTTACTCTTATTAGGAGTAAGGTAATGAAACGAATGTAATCAATAAGTGAACTCACCATGGTGAACCTTCCGAACAATTTAGCAAACCCTTCTTTAACAAAAATAAAACCTCATAAGCCCCTCATACCAACGCCTAAGAAAGTTATTGGACAAGAGCTAATCAATGCTAATACATCTACTAAAAAACCATTAGATAATTATGATGAAAGTATTACAGAAGGAGATCAAATATTGACCCAAAATCTTAACAGTGAAAACGACATCTGATTTGATTTTAAAAAATGCTGAATGATTTTAATGATGCGTAATGGGTATGTGTGCACCCCCAGCCATATGAGTTTGGAGTTACAAGGTGGAGTATAAAGATTATTACAAAGTGCTTGGAGTCCCGAAGACTGCGACGATTGATGAAATTAAAAAATCCTATAAAAAGCTGGCGCACAAATATCATCCTGACATTTCCAAAGAAAAGGATGCCGAAGCTAAATTCAAAGAAATCGGAGAAGCTTATAGCACTCTAAAAGATGAAGAAAAACGTACAGCCTATGATTCATTAGGGAATCAATCTTCAAGTCGAGGTTTTCAGCCCCCTCCAGGTTGGTCTAATAATCAAAATAAAGGCTCCGAATCTTTTGATGGGATGGATTTTTCAGAGTTGTTTGCTCAATTTGGCGGCGGTGCTGCTGGAACAGCATCGCACCGCAGATCAATGCAAAGACCTGGACAAGATTATGAGATCACGGCTGATATTTCACTTGAAGAAGTATTCAAAGGTGCTCAACTGGATATCGATTTAATAGTTCCTGAGTACCTAGAAAATGGAAGTGTACAAAACTCACCTAGAACATTCAAAGTTCGAATACCTAAAGGCGTTACCGATAAACAAAGATTGCGGTTGAGAGGTAAGGGCGGTAAGGGGCTAAATGGAGGTGTCAGCGGTGACCTCTATCTTAACGTTCATTTTAAACCAGACACGTATTTTACTGCTGACGGTCATGACCTTTATGTGGCTATCCCCATTACACCATGGGAAGCATGTTTAGGTGGTTCTATCGAAGTGCCGACTTTACATGGTGCGGTTAAGCTGAAATTGTCAGAGGGTACCAGTTCAGGTAAAAAGCTACGCCTTCCTAAAAAAGGCCTACCGGATCAAAACAGTGGACATGGAGACCTTTACGCCACCATTCAGATTGTGGTGCCCTCAAAGCTAACAGAACAAGAAAAGAAACTCATGGAAGACTTAGCTGAGATGTCAGGTTTCAATCCACGGCAGCATTTAAGCTAGGAGATGAGCATGTTTATAGACCTTACTGAAGTTACATGGCTTAGCGATAGCCACATGGTTTCATATGATGAGCTGACTGAGTTATCTGGCTTGACAATATCAGATATCCAGCAGTTACTGGATAATGGTGCGTTAACCCCTCAGGAAAATAACTCTAATCAATTCAATAGCACTTCAATCATATTGTTACGCAAAGTATCAAGGCTGAAGGAGGATTTTGAGCTTGATATTAATGGAATGTGCATATCCTTAGCTCTCTTGCAGAAAATTTACAGTCTAGAGCAACAAATTAAGTCAAATAAATCAAACGCTTAATATGTTACTCCAACAAATCTTGATTGCTTAGGAACAGGATTTTTACTTGGACCAATGAAGCAATCACGACAATGGCGATTAATCACATTAACTCAACGTTATAACTTGTTTTAACCTTTGAGCAATACTATTTGCATATTCCATTGAGTGGATATTTGTAAAACTCATCACCAGGCCGTGAACACAATCTGAATCTTCCGGCCAGTTTGATAACGCTTGTACTGCTAGTCCATTTTCATTCAGATGCTTTGCTAAGTATTGATCGTCATAATGTTTATTTAATCTTACTAAATGCATGCGCCCAGCCTGAAGATCCACATGTACTTTATCTCCAAAAATATCATATAGCGCTTGACCTAAGAGACCACGCCGATGCTTGTATAAGTACGCATCTTCTTCAAATGTCGTGTGCAAAATGACCTTCAACAATAAAGTCTCTAACAGTGCTTGCGTTGACCATGGACAGCCATTCTGAAAAATCTGACAGATTCCTTCGACTTCACTGACTTGTGATTCGGGGATGACTAGATAAGCTAGCCGTAAGGCTGGCAAAATAACCTTACTTAAAGTACCTGCATAAATGACCCGATCTTGGAGGTCGAGACTCTTAAGGGCTGGCAATGGTCTTGAGCTGTAGCGATACTCCCCGTCATCTTCGATAATCCATAGTTTTTGCTCATTAGCCCAGTCAAGTAACTCTAGTCTTCTTGCCAGCGACAGTGTCACTCCTTAAGGGACTTTGGTGAGAAGGAGTGATGATCGCGATCTTTGCATGCTGCGCCTTCACAACACCTGTCTTTACAACACCTGTCTTTACAACTAATCCTTGGTCATCCACTGGTAACGTTACTATTTCACCACCTGCTGCCTTGGGTCATTTCCCGGAGGGCCAGCGTGGCGACGATCTGATGATATTCGCCCTCGCTGACGATCTATGTTACTCTTAAATGCGATCCGTATCAGTTCATACGCACTTCCGCACGATTTGGATGTTGATGGTCTCGTTGACCTTGGTGGGTGCTGGTGATCCATGATTGTCCCTAACAAAAAGGGTTAACTGTAGTGACCTGAGTTGGAACTGGCCTGACCAGCATTTCTGCCGAACGGTAGCCAGTGCAGTGATAAGTTTCAACCCCAATGGAGCGGAAATGAATGACACTCTAGAGATTGCGAAAAAATCAATGTTATCCGCCAAAGATGAGAAAATTTACAATCAACATTCCATGGCTTTGGCCGAGGTTGTTCCACAGATTGTCTGGACGGCAAACCCTGATGGGAATCTCGATTACTACAATCAGCAATGGGTGGAATATACCGGAATGTCCATCGAGGAGACCTTGGGCTGGGGCTGGGGGTCAGTACTCCATCCCGACGATCTTCAAAAATGTGTTGATCTATGGACCCACGCATACAGCACAGGCGATCCTTACGAGATCGAATACCGATTTAAACGCGCATCTGACGGCAATTATCGGTGGCACCTCGGGCGTGCACTACCGGTCCGTGATCTAGACGGGAATATCATCAAATGGATCGGTACTAGTACCGACATTGAAGAGCAAAAACAGGCGTTTGCCGCGGTCGAAGAGAAGGTGCGGGAACGCGAGGCCGCGCTGGCCCAACAGAATGAGCTGCTACGCGTCACTATGCAGTCCATTGGAGATGCTGTCTTAAATACCAATGCGCAAGGAGAAGTCACGTGGCTCAATCCT
>JACDEP010000068.1:0-1100 GCA_013816325.1 Methylotenera sp. | reverse complement strand
CGGATGACAGGGTGGAACAATTTAGAAGCACAGGGGCGAGCTCTAGGGCAGGTTTTTCATATCGTCAATGAGCAGACACGTTTGCCCACCGAGAACCCGGTCGAGACCTGCCTCAAGCAAGGTAAGCTCGTCGGTCTTGCCAACCACACAGTACTGATTTCGCGGGATGGTATGGAGTTCGGCATCGAAGACTCCGCCGCTCCAATTCGCGATGCGCAGGGGACGATGCTGGGCGTAGTGCTGGTGTTCCATGACGTGACTGAGCAGCGCCGCCTCTCTGGCGAAATGAGCTACCGCGCGACCCACGATGAATTGACTGGTTTGGTCAATCGAGCGGAGTTTGAGTCTCGCTTGCGTCGTCTTTTGCAAAAGTCTCATGAAGACGGGAGCGTCCACGCCCTGTTGTATATCGATCTGGACCAGTTCAAGCTGGTGAACGACGTCTGTGGGCATACTGCTGGTGATATTTTGCTTCGGCAAGTGAGTCGATTAATGGTGGACACCGTTCGCGCGCGCGATACCCTGGCCCGCCTTGGTGGCGACGAGTTTGGCGTCATATTGGACCATTGCACCGGCGAGCAGGCGCAGCGCGTGGCGCAGCAGATCTGCGACCGGATGGAGGAGTTCAGGTTCCAGCATGACAGTAGACGCTTTCGCGTTGGCACCAGCATTGGATTGGTGGCAATAAGCAATAGCTTTGCCAATACCGCCGCAGTGATGCAAGCGGCCGATACATCCTGCTACGCGGCCAAAGAGGCCGGTCGCAACCGGGTGCACACTTGGGTTGATAATGATCAGGCCATGCGAGAACGCCATGGAGAAATGCAGTGGACGACTCGCATAGAGCAGGCGCTGGACGAGGACCGATTTGTGTTGTATGCCCAACGTTTACAGACCCTGAAGGCCGATGTGCATGGCATGCATGCGGAAGTTTTGCTGCGTATGCTTGATACCGATGGGTCAATCATCCCGCCAAATGCTTTTTTGCCCGCTGCTGAACGGTTTCACTTGGCTTCGCGCATAGACCGTTGGGTGTTACGCAAGTCCATTGCTTGGCTTGAGGCATTGGGCGCGAATCACCCGATTGCGCTGCTTTGCAT
>JACDEP010000182.1:2346-3696 GCA_013816325.1 Methylotenera sp. | reverse complement strand
GTATGAAGGTCACCAAGTCCGCAATTAATTGCGGTGCTGCATTATTGGGTTCTAAGCTTGGCTGACCTGGTTGCTGGTTGGGGTTTGAACTAAACGTCTGGGAATGATTCAAGTACTTTTCGAAAGCGTGCTCTAGCATGTTAACTACTGTCCTAATTTCTGGCATCACCCGAAAGGCAATACCGACTGACCTTACTTTACTTGCATTTTAGACGAGTAAGCTGAATTTCAGGTGGTTAAATTATATTATATGATAGGCAAGCTGAATTTTAGGCCTCTTCCTTGCCGGTAACACGTTTGAATGTGCGGGAGATAAATTGCTCCAAATCATCTACATAGGTAAACACCACAGGAATCACCAAAAGACTTAGCACGGTTGATGTAAGTAACCCGCCTATGACAGAAACCGCCATGGGGCTGCGGAATGAACCATCGCCGGAACCCCATTCCATGGCAATCGGCAGCATACCTGCTGTCATTGCTATAGTTGTCATGATGATAGGCCTAGCACGTTTGTGGCAAGCATCGAGAATGGCATCAACACGGTTCATATGCAGATCACGGCGGGCAACAATAGCGTATTCCACCAGTAGAATCGAGTTTTTAGTAGCGATACCCATCAGCATCACCAATCCAATCATAGAAGGCATGGAAAGCGCTTTACCGCCGACCAGTAAGCCAAGAAACGCACCGCCCAAAGACAAAGGTAAGGCTACGAGAATAGTCACAGGCTGCAAAAAGTCTTTGAATAACAACACCAGTACGAAATAGATACAAATCACGCCAGTCAGCATCGCTAAGCCGAAACTCTGGAATAACTCTGTCATCATTTCCGCGTCTCCCAGCTCATCTTGTTCTACGCCCGCTGGGAGGTGCTTCAAACTGGGTAATTTAGCAATCTCCGCTTTGGCTTCGCTCAAAGACAAGCCTGATAACTCAATCTCAAAGTGGATATCGCGCACTCGGTCGTGACGATCAATGATCGAAGGCCCTGCGGCTAACTCTAGCTTAGCCACCTGACCCAGCATGACTGGGCCTTTGGTTCCAGGGACTGCGAGCCTTTCCAGTACGCTTAGGTCTGTACGTGCTACATTTTCCAATTTCACAACGATAGGCACTTGGCGTTTATCCAAGTTGAGTTTGGCCAGCGACTGTTCATAATCGCCCACCGTGGCGATACGCAAGGTTTCGCCTATGGCCGTAGAAGTTACGCCTAAATCAGCCGCAGCCGCAAAATCCGGCGTAACAATCACCTCGGTACGCACCAGCGATAAATTAGACGCGATATTGCCGACGCCATTGATGGTGCGCAAATCTTTTTCCACAGCGTTCGCTGCGGCTTTGAGTGCT
>JACDEP010000182.1:0-2336 GCA_013816325.1 Methylotenera sp. | reverse complement strand
TCGCTCAATAATAGCAATTCCAGCTTCTCACCATTACCGCCTAAACCCACATTCAATCTGGCGCCGGGCAATTGTTGCAACTGCTCACGCATCTGCTTTTCAATCACTTGTTTCCGGGGGCGTTGGCCGCGTTCATCCAACAATATGGTGAGTGTAGCCTTACGGGTTTCGGTCGCGCCGCCCTCGGCAAACGGGTCTGAGCCTGCAGCACCGCCGCCTATGGTGGTATAAATACTTTTGATATGCGGTATTTTTGCCAATATCAAGCGTGCCGTTTCGGCCGAGTCTTTGGTTTGCAATAAGGTGGCACCTGGTGGCAACTCTATACGCACCTGGGTTTGAGAATTGTCATCAGCCGGAATAAAACCAGTCGGTAGAAAAGGAATCAGCATCAATGAGCCGATGAAAAAGGCAATAGCTGCGATAGTGGTTATTAGTCTATGCTTGAGGCACCAGCCGCTAACACGCAAGTAAAGCTGCATGACTTTGCCATCTGCAACGTGACCGGTTGTAATCGGCTTCATGAGATATGCCGCCATCATGGGCGTTAAGATACGCGCTACAACTAGCGAGGCAAATACGGCTACAGAGGCTGTCCAGCCGAATTGCTTGAAGAACTTACCCGAGACACCGCTCATAAAAGCCGTAGGCAGGAACACTGCGATCAATGTGAAGGTCGTGGCTATAACCGCCAGACCAATCTCATCCGCCGCTTCCATTGCCGCTTGGTAGGGTGACTTACCCATGCGTAGATGCCGTACGATGTTTTCCACCTCTACAATCGCATCATCGACCAATATCCCCACTACTAATGACAAAGCTAATAAGGTCACCACGTTAATGGAAAAGCCTAAATAATTCATGCCGATAAAAGCAGGAATTACCGACAAAGGTAGCGCCACTGCGGAGACAAAAGTAGCGCGGAAGTCTCTTAAGAACAACCAAACTACTAATACCGCTAAAATCGCGCCTTCAAAAAGCAGCGTCATGGAGGCATCAAAGTCATCCTGCACCGGTTTTACGAAGTTGAATGCCTCGGTCATCTCAATATCCGGATGTTCCTGTTTCAATGTTGCCAGGGCTTGATGAACACCCTCGCCCACTTCCAACTCGCTAGAGCCTTTGCTGCGTGTGATATCAAAACCCACTACTTTTTTACCGTTCAGCAAGGCGGTAGATTTTGGCTCGGCAAAGGTATCTTTGATATTCGCCACTTGGTCTAAGCGCACACGCCGCCCATCACTTAATACGATTTCCAGATGTGCCAGTTCCTCAGCCGACTTTACGGTGGCTAATGTCCTGATAGGCTGTTCACTGCCATTTAGCTTGGTCACGCCGCCCGCAACTTCAATTTGCGCTAAACGCAGTTGCCGGGAGATATCAGCAGCGGAGGCATTCAATGACTGTAGTTTTGCTGAATCTAGCTCGACCCAAATTTGCCGGTTTACACCACCGACGCGGCTTACGCTGCCAACCCCGCGTACACCTAGCAATTTACGCGTCAAAGTATCATCCACAAACCATGAAAGCGCTTCGTCATCCATTTGCGTGGAGTGGATGGTGAATGCCAGGATAGGCGAACCCGCCAGGTTCACTTTGCTGACGATAGGGTCGCGCAGATCATCTGGCATATCCGCCCGCACTTCAGATATAGCGGAACGAACCTCATCCAGCGCTTCCTGAGTAGCTTTTTCAAGTCGGAACTCTGCCGTGATGCTAACACTGCCATCCTGTATCTTGGTGTAGATATGCTTAAGGCCCTGCAGTTTAGCGATGGAGTTTTCTAACTTGCGCGCAACTTCATTTTCCAGCTGCGTTGGCGATGCTCCCGGTAAAGCCGCGCTAACTGTAATAGTAGGCAAATCCAAGTCTGGGAAATTCTGGATTTTCATGCTATTGAAGCTCATAAAACCAGCCAAGCATAACAATATGAATAGAATCAGCGCCGGAACGGGGTTCTTGATAGACCAGCTGGAAACGTTTATCACGATGAAGGCCTATTCTTTGCTATTGGATTTGGAAGGCACAGTTTTAAAATCGGTAAACTTGCCGTCTTGTACTGGTTGGTTAGTTTCCAGGCTAGGTTTATTAGTCATCTGTACCACCCTGACCACATCACCGTCAGCCAAGAAGGCCCCGCCGCTTGCCACATAATTGGCGTCGTTGTTTTCCAGGTTCAGCACTTCAACCATATCACCACTGCGCCTGCAAGTTTCTAGCTTCAGCTGTTTTACATGGTAGATAGGCGCTGAATTTTTGCCGGCGCTTACTGCATTTTCTGCCTGCGTCACTTGCATCGCATATGAGAAACCATCTTTGATCACGACCGCAGTCGC